>JACNJL010000065.1 GCA_014382585.1 Limisphaerales bacterium
TTTCCCCTGAAAACGGGGGATTTGATGTTCGTTGGGTTCGATTCCCAAAACACATTCCACTCGTTGCGGTTTTCACCTCAGCCACGGCTGGAATTGCAGGGCGAACACGTCGGCGTTTTTGGCCTCGATGCGGAGGCGCACGATGGGGTGTTTGCGATCCAACGCGCTGAGGTCGGCGCCGGCTTTCCATTGGACGTTGCGGTTGAGGCTGTCGCCGATGAGGGGTTTGCAGTCTTCAAGGGCGTGGCCGGGGATGGGGGTGCAGTCGGGGTTGTACAGGCCGACGCGGACTTGGCCGCCCTCGGCGGTTTTGAAATTCAGCGTCAACCGCTCGGCGAGGCGGCCGAGGGTGATGGGCTTGGTGATTAGGAGCCCGCCTTTTTTGCCGGCGCGGAGGGAGACGAAGCCGTCCTTGCGATACTCGAAGCGGCGCACGCGGGTGTCGGGGCCGGTGTAGTAGGCTTCGGTGGCGTAGACGGAGAAGTGCATGGGGCGGCCGGGAATTTCCACGAGGCCCCAGGTCATGTAGTTGCTGCGGTTGCCCTTCCGGTCTTTGGGCGCGCTCTCGGGGATGACCGGATCGAGCCAGCGATGAAATCGTCGTCCGTCGCGGCTGACCATAAAGGTGGGCTCCACGCGCGAGCCTTGGTTGGGCAGGTAGCGCGTAGGGAAGCCGATGAGCAAATGCGGCGCGCGCGGGTACGGCTGCACGGCGTTGGTGTAAAGATGCTGCGCGGGGATGCCGGCTTGATACTCGAGCAAAACCGGCTTGGTCCAGTTTACAAAATCCTTCGAGGTGCCCGTCATGATGGCGCGCACGCCGTTGATGAATGTGCGGTGGTACTCGCGGTATTGTCCGGTGTGGGTGTCCCAAAAGGCGAGATTTTGTGAATCGAAGGCTCCGTCGGTGATGACCGGTTTATTTTTAATGAGCTTCCAGTGAATGCCGTCGGGCGATTGGAAAACATAGAGCCCCTTTTTGCCCGTCGGTCGGCCGCGGGCGATGCCTTTGTAACGTGCCTCGGGCAGGCACTTGGGGTTGTTATCTTTGAACGCCACGAAGCAATGCGTACCGATGCCGTCGAACACGATGTTGTTTTTCTTCGAGCCGTTGAATTCAAACAGGCCAAGATTCGGCTTCGTCCAGTGAATGCCGTCCTTGCTTTCCGCGTAACAGACCACTTCGCGATGCGTCGCTTTTTTGGTTTTTGTGTTCCAATGCGAGCCGCGGTAGTACATCCGAAACTTCGCGCCATCGCGAAAAATCGTGTAGTACGCGCAGGTGTTTCCTTCCCACGGCGCGCCGGTGGTGAGGACAACTTCTTTCGGTGCCGGTTGGTGCAGATGTTGTTTCAGGTCGCCGGATAGTTTGGCGATAAGATGGTTGTCGATAAACAACTCGCGTGCAGTGCCGTGCTCACCAAATTGGATCGGTGCGGCGGCGGAAACCAGTTGTGCGGCGAACAAGAGAATCAACAATGTGGATTTATTTTTCAAAGTGCAGTTGTGCTGATTGAAATTGAAATGGCGCGGACTCGCAAACTCGTCCCTCCCCAAAATTTCCATCCGACCCTGTCTGTGATATCCGTGTCTAAAACAGTTCCGTCAACGGCCGGCCTTTTTCGACAATATTGAAGAGACGACCGGTGGTGTCGGTGGCAGTGAGGTCGTCTATGCCCATGGCGTGGTAGACGGTGTGGGCGATGTTTTCCGGGCCCATTCTTTTCTCCACGGGATACTCGGCAAACGCGTCAGTTTTGCCGTAGGTTTGCCCGCCGCGAATGCCGCCGCCGGCGAGGACGACGCTTTGGCAGGCGGTCCAGTGATCGCGTCCGCCGCCGGTGGTGCCGCCGGAGCGGGGGTCGCCAATCTTCGGTTTGCGGCCCATTTCGCTGGTGAGCATCACGAGGGTGGAATCGAGCAACCCGCGCTGGGCGAGATCCTCGAGCAACGCAGAGTAGCATTGGTCAAAGCGCGGGAGCAGATCGGTTTTGAGGCAGTTGAAATTATTTCCGTGCGTATCCCAACCGCCGGCGCTGCGGCATTTTTTGGCGAGCTTGGAATCGATGCCATCCACGCGCCAAAAGACGGTGATGAACGGCACGCCCGCCTCAACCAGCCGACGCGCCATCAGTAGGCTCATGCCGTTGAGATGTTCGCCGTAGCGTTCGCGCACGTTTTTCGGTTCGCTGGCGATGTCAAATGCGCCGGCGGTTTCGGTGCTGGAGAGGAGGTCAAACGCTTTTTGTTGTTGGCTCGTGTAATTGGCAATGGCGGGGTCAACATCGGCGGTGCGACGGGCGGAGTTGATGGCCTCGAGAAAAACTTTACGCTCGGCGAGCCGCTTGTGATTCATGCCCCCGGCAAGTGTAAGCGAGGGGGCGGTAAAATTCATGGGTGCCGCGTGTTGGCCATAAATGTAAAATGGATCGTGTTCCAGCCCGAGGCGCCCGGCGAATTGGCCGGGGCGCGTGTAAGGCGCGCGGCTGGGTTTGTAGGGCAGGGTGATCACCTGTGGCAGCTTGGGGTGCTTCGGCCGACGCTGGCCAATTACGCAGCCCATGTACGGCGCGTCCGTGGCGTACGGTCGGCGGTTGTTGCCTTGAGTGCGAAAGGTGAGATCCGGCACGTTGCCGGTGAGGTTGTAATAATAACCGGCGTGATGATCGCCCGTGGCGAGGCCGAAATCGGTGACGGATCGGACGATGGCGAGGTGCTTGCCTTGCTTGGCGGTGAGCGGGAGGTGTTCGCAAATATCCACGCCCGGCGCGGTGGTTTTGATGGGACGGAACGGTCCACGGTATTCCATTGGCGCTTCGGGCTTCATATCCCACATATCGATATGTGATGAGCCGCCACAGAGGAAAAATAGGATGGTAGATTTGGCCGGCTTTGCCCGCCCACCCGGCGCACCGAGCGAAGGGAATGCCAACCCGCCCAAACTAGCGGTAGACGCCATGAGAAATGCACGCCGATCCATAGGGAAAATATCCAGTGTCCAAGGCAAAATGTCCAATAAAAACCCAATTCAAAAAGAACCCTCCAATACGGCCAATTCTGGAACCGCCAGTTTTGGGATTTGAGCATTGGCGATTGGGCATTTTCCCCGTAGTCTTTTGCGTATGAAATTCATTTCGCTGTTATTTCTTGCCTTCACGATCACCGTTTTTGCCGCCGACCCCAAGACGTTTAAACAGGGCACCGGTCCCGGTTGGCGGGCAATGACGGAGGCGGATTTTACCAAAGTGAATTGCGATCCGGACACTTGGAAGTGGGGCAAAGACGGCCTCATCCAATGCACCGGCAAACCGGTGGGCGTGATTCGCACGAAGAAACAATTTACCAACCTCGAGCTGGTTGTGCAATGGCGGCACTTAAAGCACGCGGGCAACAGCGGGGTATTTCTGTGGGCCATGCCCGAGAGCATCAAGAATTTAGAAGCGGGCAAAGGGCGTCTGCCGTGGGGCATTGAGGTGCAGGTGTTGGATTTGGGCTACGAGACGAACTGGGAGAAATCCAAAGGCAAACCGTCGAACTGGTTTACCTCGCACGGCGACGTGTTCCCCACCGGCAAGGCCCGGATGAAAGCGATTACGCCACAGATCACTTACACCCGCGAGGATGGCTCAAAATACACGGTTGGCAATCCGAAGAGCAGCCGCAGCTTTCCCACTCAACGCCTCACGCACGGCGTCGGTAAATGGAACCACTACCACATTCGCGCGGTGGATGGCGAAGTGAAGCTGTGGGTGAACGGCGTGATGGTCACCGGCGGCAAAGAGTGCAATCCGGCCACGGGTTTTCTCTGCCTCGAAAGCGAAGGCTCGCCGATTGAATTCAAAGGCCTGCGCATTCGCGAGCTGCCTTAAATCTCGGCCAGCAGCACCACGTAATTTTTCCCGTACGTCTCGGCGCACTTGGGGCAGGTGGTGTAATAAAATAATTGCCGCTTGAGCGTTTCGTTTTTCTCGGCAACGTGCCCGGCCATCTCCTTCGCCCATTGGCCGGCGTGGCGATAGTGTCCTTCGAAGACGCGCGACATAAATCGTCCGCTCAATTTCACATTGTCCGCGCCGGGCAAATCGCCGCTCACGGAAATGTACACCACCGATTTCCACAACGAACATTCATCGGAAAGTACGATCATTTCCGGATCCTTCACCTTCGCCGCTTCGATGCGTTCTACGTTACTCGCCATCACGCCGCCGAAGTTCAGCGGGATGTGAAACAGGCAGCGCACGGTGTCCCGCACGAAAGATTTATTGGTCCACTCGAGAATTTGATGGTCCCACAGCGCGGGGTTAAATCGGGGGCAACAGCCGGTTTCAACATCGCTCATGACTCGGAACCGTATTTTTCCCTAAATTTTTTTCAACCTTAAAAAAGCTCTTATTTGCAAAAAACAGGCTATTATTGGCATTTTTCATAATAAAATGGCGAATCTCGCCTGTGGCCAAGTAAAAATAAATCAAAAAAATTGAAAGAAATGGGGTCTGTTTTGCGAATATATATATGGAGGGCATTGCTCCCTCCGCGCGGAAGAGGTTCCGTGTGCAATGGGTTGTGTATAGTAGCGGCGCCCCTTTCGGGGGGCGTCGTTTTTTCGTTCACTTAAAGTGCCCGGTTTTAATGGAAAAAAAGACGGATCAACTTACTTCCGACAGCGGTTTATAACTGGGATCCACCAAATAGTGAGGGCGACCTTGGAGGTCGGTGATGGTGGCGGTATCGAGATTGATGCCGAGGTTATTGTAGAGTGTGGCGAATACTTCCTGGACGTGCACGGGACGGCCGTTAGCTTCGCCGCCGTCCTTGGTTGTGCTGCCGATGACTTGGCCCGTGCGCATACCGCCGCCGGCGAGGAGGGCGGGGGCGACGTTCGGCCAATGATCGCGGCCGCCTTTTTCATTGATCTTCGGTGTGCGGCCAAACTCACCCCACACGACGACGGTGACGTCCTGATCCAAACCGCGCTCGTGAAGGTCGGTGACGAGGGTGGCCAGCGCGTGGTCGAAGTCGGGTAAATCCCACTCGGCGAGTTGCTTGAGTGTGCCGCCGCGATTGGCGTGCCAATCCCATGCGCCGAAGGCAACGGTGACGCAGCGCGCACCGGCTTCCACCAAGCGTCGCGCGAGCAGGAGTTGCTGCGGATTCTTCGCCGCGCCGCCAAAGCTCTCGGTGGTCGGCTTGGAAATTCCGTAGCGCGCGATGGTTTTTGGATTTTCATTTTTCAAATCCAATGCCCGCGCGAGGCGGCTGCTGTTCAAAATGGAAAATGCCTGTTCGCGAAAGGGATCTGCGTCCGCCTCGCTGCGGGCATCGGCTGCACGGCGAAAATCATCGAAACCGGTCAGCAAACCCTTGCGGTCTTCAAGGCGCTTGACGGTGATGTTGTTGAGCATCAAATCGCTTTTACCCTGTCCGTAAAGGCGGAAGGGCGTGTGGCGTTGGCCGGTGAAGCCCGGCCAGGAAATGGGCCCGGGGGGATCGTGAAGGCCGGCCACGTTGTAAGGTTTATGGCGCATCTGCGGGCCGGCGTCGATGTACGATGGCAGGTTGTTCGGGCCGGGGCCTTGGAGGCGGCTGACCACCGAGCCGAGTGTGGGCCAGCCGCCGGCGGGTTCGTTGTCCGTGGGTTTGCCGCCGGGTCGCCCGCTGTAGCATTGGAACGATTCATGGCGATTTTTCAAACCGACCAGCGAGCGGATGATGATCAGCTTGTCCATCGCCTTGGCCAGCTTGGGCAGCAGTTCACAGATGTGGACGCCGGGCACTTTGGTGCGGATAGGTTTGAAACAACTGCGGATATCCGATGAGGCACCCGTTTTCAAATCAAACGTATCGTGATGCGTCGGGCCGCCGGGGAGGTAAACCATGATCACGGCCTTGTGGCCGAGCCGGTTTTTTGATTTCGGCGCGGCTTTCTCGGCAGCGAGGAGTTGCGGCAGCGACAACCCGCCCATCGCCATCCCGCCGATTTGCAGAAATGACCGGCGCGAATGTCCATCGCAAAACCGTGGTCCCGTCTGACTGCTGATGAAATTCAGCATCGGCGAATTGTAGCAGGATTTGCCCGATGGGCAAGTGGGGTTTTGGTGTGTGCTGAGGCGGTACGCCCCAAATCATTCCAAAGTTTTTTTGAACAAATTGTGTGTGATTTGTTGAATGCGTTGATCAACTCCATGCGGTCGGCTGAAGTGGCTCCACGGGAGCATATGGCCGGGGGGAGCAGCGAGGGCTTGGGCCCACCAGATGGTGGCGGCGTTAAAGATGATATTTTTTTTCGGCCCGGGAAAAATGGTGGCGGTCCAATGGGCGGGGGTGGTGCCGCCGCGCCAGACCGTGCCCTCGGCGACGACCTCGAGGCCGGGTATTTTGGCGGGCGCGCCGTGGTGTTCCCATCCCACAAGGCCGGGGATGGAGTCGCCTTTTTTCATTCCGGTGTTTTGGAAAATCCAGTGCTTGGGTTTGGTGCACGTCCAGTCGCCGCCGCCGTTGAAAGGCACGATGCTGCGGGCTCCGATGAGGTCGCTTTCGTCCGGGCCTCGGCGGCGCCAGTCTTGGGTGAACACGCCGATGGCGGCGTTGATTTCCTCGTCGGTGAGGCCACTGTAAATTCCATCGCGGGTGATGATGCGTTTGTCGTGACTGAACGGGCTGACACCGAAAACGGAATTGCCGCAAAGCCACATCACGTTTGTTCCATCGGCAATGGCTTTTTTAACCGCATGATATTGTCGGACATCCCAGTATTCATCGTGGCCGACAGAAAGAAAAGTGTTGCTGCGGGTGATTTGCGCGGCATCAAGGCAGTCGCTGTTGGAACAGTAGCTGACGTCATAGCCGTGTTTTTCCATCCAATAGGCAAGCGGGAATTCCCACAGCAGAAATTCACCGGAGCCATTGGAGAGCGGGCGCTCAAAAATCTGCGAGTACTTTGCGTACGGCCGGTCGAAGCTCACTGATACGTCGACTGCATGCGCGCCGCGCGGGTCGGTGTACAGACTGTGGTTGTCGGGCCATTTGTTGTACGCCTGCCACGTGTTGTCGCTGCATTGGAAAAGGAAATCAGCGGGGCGCTCATCGCGCACGATGAAAATGACATAGCTTTGCCAGTACGGTTTATTGGTTGCTTCGGGCACGGTGGTGAGGCGGCCGAGATAAATTCCGCTTGGCCAGTCATTGGGGATTTTAATCGTCGCCGCCGGTTCCCATTTGCATTGGCGCAGTCGCTGTTCGCCCACCGGCGGGATGGGCTGCGGCTTGCCCTTGAGTGGGCCGAGAGTTTTCATCAGGCGCGCGCCGCGTCCGCCGTAGTAGCCCATCCGAAATAGTTCCAGCGTGAACTGCGCCGCCGGCTCGGTGCTCACCATGACGTCGAGCGTCTCGCCGGCCTTCACGGATTGCCGTGAGCAGTAGCCCTCGATGGCCGGGGTGCGATAACCGACGGGCCGCACGCGTGTGAGCTGCCAATCCCGCGTCCCGGGGCGGGCATTTTCTTTTTGGATTAAATCCGGCTGTCGCGCGGGCGCGGCTCGGGCGAGTTTGGAAGTGGCGATTGCTGCGGCAGAGGTTTTCAAAAAATCACGGCGCGATGGGCTCATGAGCCAACGGTACGAGATTCGCCTTGGCTCACAATCAAAATATGCGATGCTGTTCGGCCGATGAAACCGGCACTGTCCGCAATTGCCCTGCCCGAAACGCAACATCGTTCGTGGTGGCTGTGGCCCAATCTCCTGAGCCTTGATGCGCCGGTGGTGGCCTTGGTGTGGCAGGAGGCGTTCGCGGCCGGGTTGGCGGTGGATCTGGGTTGGACACAGCGCGCGTTGTTGGCGGTGTGCGTGTGGCTGGCGTATTGCGGGGATCGCTTGCTGGACGCCCGGCGGCTACCGGAAGGGGCGGTAGATTCTCCGCGGCACGCATTTGCGCGCGATCATTCAACGGCGTTGACGGTTGCGTGGTGCGTGGGCTTGGCGTTGGCGACAGTGTTGGCGTTGCAAATGTCCGCGCGCGAAATGTTGGTGGGCGCTGGCTTGCTCACGGTGTTGGGCGGATATTTTTTGTTGCATCATGTGCGAGCCTCCCGCGAGCGGGCGGGGCGGTGGAAGGAACTGATGGCGGGTGTGTGCTTCGCCGCGGGCACGCTTTTTTTTGTGGTACTGAATTTGCAAATTGCTGTGCCCGTTGTTTGGGGTTCGTTTGTGTTGGCGGCGCTGGCTTGGGGTGGTTTGTGTGTGATAAATTGCTTGGTGATCGCCGGTTGGGATCGTGAAAGTGATGCTGCGATGAAGCAGCCTTCGCTGGCGCGACGATGGGCGGGGATGGAACGTGCATTGCCGATGATGGCGTTGGGTTTGGTGGGGATGATTCTTGGCGCGACGGTGCTGGACGATCGGTGGGTGCCTTTGGCGCTGGCCTTGGCGGCGAGCGCGTTGGCGTTGCTGGAATTGGCGCGCCGCCCGAATGGGGGTTCGGCCGAAGCCCGGCGCGTGTGGGCAGATGCGGTTTTGCTGACGCCGTTGCTGGTACTGGTTTGAACATGGATCGGACGCAACCCATTGAATTGTCGAAGACGGTTGCATCCTCGACCGAACGGCAAGATGCCGGGAGCAGGTTTGACCACCTCGCTCGGCCGTATCGGTGGCTGGAATATGCGGTGTTCGGGCGGGGGTTGTTGCGGTGCCGGTTTGATTTATTGCCGTGGCTGGCGGATGCGAAGCGGGTACTCACGGTGGGCGAGGGAGATGGCCGGTTTGTGGCGGAATTGGTGCGGCGATTTCCAAAACTTCAAGTGGATTGCGTGGAAGCGAGCGCGGCAATGATTGTCCGCGCGCAAGCGCGTTTGCCCGCTGAAGCAAAGGTGACGTTTTACCACGCGGATGCGCGTGAATTGGATTTTTCGAAAGCCAAATACGACGCAATGGTGACGTGTTTTTTTCTCGATTGTTTTTCCGAGAAAACGCTGGCTGATTTGATGCCGCGAATGGCAGCGAGCGTGCGCCCGGAGGGGCAATGGTTGGTGGCGGAATTCGGCCAACCCTCGCGTGGTTGGCCGGCGTGGCATGCGCGGGGATGGCTGGCATTGATGTATTTTTTCTTTCGTCTCGCCACGCGTCTCGAGGCGAGGCGGTTACCGGATTGGGAGCGCGAAATGGCACGGCTCAACTTCGCTTGCTCCAATCGCATCACGCGTCGTTGGAGTTTGATGGCCTCCACCCGTTGGAAGGTTGCCCGAATAAACTCGCAAAACAGCAGGTAATTTTATATAAGCCGCGCCGATGGACGCGGAAATTCGCAACGCGCAGGGAGAGCGGCTGGACTACGCTTTTCATGCAGCAAAATCTCACAGCCCATTCACCGTGGTCATAGGCCATGGTGTGACGGCAAATATGGACCGCCCTTTTGTGACCGCGTTGGCGGCAAGCCTCGCGATGGCAGGCATACCGGCATTGCGTTTTTCTTTTTCCGGCAATGGCGGTTCCGAGGGACGCTTTGAAGATTCTTGCATCACCAAAGAGGTGGAGGATCTCGGGGCAGTGATCGACGCGCTGCACTCGCAAGGACGGCAGATTGCTTACGTGGGCCATAGTCTCGGCGGCGCGGTGGGCGTCAAACGCACGGTCATGGATGATCGCATCGAGTTGCTCGTATCACTTGCGGGTATGGTACACACCAAGAAATTTGCTGAGACTGAATTTGGCGATGAAACACCGGGCTCGGGCCATATGTGGGGTAAAGAGGACTGCCCGCTTTCGCAGACATTTGTGGATGATATGAATCACATCGGCACCGTGGTGGGGTTAGCGGCGAGCGTGAACGTTCCGTGGTTAATGGTGCACGGCACGGCGGATGACGTGGTGCCCATTGAGGAATCACGCGAGCTGTTTGAGCAGGCAAACGACCCAAAAGAGTTGTTCGTCATCGAAAATTGTGACCACGTTTTCGATGCTGAAACTGATCCCGATGCGCTGCCCGCGATGGTAGGCAAAGTGAGCAACTGGTTGATGCCAAGGGTGATGCCGGGTATGGAAATCAAGATTGAAAAGGAAGAAGACTAACCGTCACTTCGCGTTGCAGATTGATTTTTAGTTGAGGCTAAAAACTGATTTTTCGGGCATTTTCCAATCAAACCATTAAAATTACCCCGTGTTGGGAGCGGTTTTTTCAAAATCTTCATGGGTCAGGGTTGACTAACTAAAATGGTGATGTACCCTTTTTGCCGATGCCACCCAATCTGCGCTGCATGCAATCCTCCCGTGCGCGCCATGGATTTACCATGGTGGAATTGGTTGTTATTTTGGCAGTCGTCGGATTGCTTGCGGGACTGATTATTCCCTCCCTAGTCAAGGCACGCCATCAAGCTTCGGCGTCGCGATGTCTCGATAATTGCCGCGCAATCGGCGAGGCTTTCATTCAATACTCGCGAGACAACGACGGCCGATTGGTGCCATTCAGCCAACCGCGCCCGGGTGAGATCGAAAAAAACGAATCCTCCGATTTATATTGGACTGAATTGCTGGGCACCGATGCCGGCGAACATGAACCGTGGCAATGCCCTGAATGCCGTGACGGCTCTCATGGAGGGTTGGCGTACAACCGTTTGCTAGCTAACCGCGGAATCAAAATCGGGCAGGTCCTCAAGCCGGCACACACCGTGGTAATTGGCGACGCCGGTCCGGTGGCCAATCCCGAAGAAACAAATCCCGATTTGTGGCGTGAGGATGTCTCCAGTAAAATGACCGTGGCCACCCGCGTGCGCTTTGCCGTGCCGGGCACACCTTCATGGCGCCCCCCCCGGCAATCCTCCGTGCGAATGCTTAACCGACACCGCGGTCGCACCAGCGCTATTTTTGCTGACGGCCATGCGATGCGTCTGCCCGTGAGCCATATTGGATTCCAACACGAGGCCGGCGATGCCCGGGCCCTCTGGGATAATCAGTAAGTTTTCTTTGCTCATTGGCGATTCATCCGCAATCCTTCGCGAGTGAAGCAGATCATACTATTTCTCTCCATTTTCCTTTGCGGATTAACACAGGCAAAGCCGCCCAATATCGTTGTCATTCTCACGGATGATCAGGGTTGGGGGGATCTCAGTCTGAATGGCAACACGGATCTGGCGACGCCGCATATTGATTCGCTGGCGCGGGATGGGGCGCGGTTTGATCGTTTCTTTGTCTGTGCGGTGTGTTCGCCCACGCGCGCGGAATTTCTCACCGGCCGCTATCATGTGCGCAGTGGCGTGTACAGCACCTCGGCCGGTGGTGAGCGCATGGATCTCGATGAGCTCACTATTGCCGATACGTTCAAGGCAGGCGGTTACGCCACGGGCGCTTTCGGCAAATGGCACAACGGCATGCAGTATCCGTATCATCCGAATGGGCGCGGGTTTGAGGAGTACTACGGCTTTTGCTCCGGCCATTGGGGCGATTATTTCAGTCCGCCGCTGGAGCACAATGGCCGCATTGTACAGGGCAAAGGTTTTTGCATCGACGATTTTACCAACCAAGCCATGGCGTTCATAGAGCGCAGTCATCAGTCGGGCAAACCGTTCTTTGCCTATCTGCCCTACAACACGCCACATTCGCCCATGCAGGTGCCGGACCGGTGGTGGAACAAGTTTAAGGATAAAGACATTAAATTGCACAACCGCGATCCGCGTCGGGAAAACCTGCCGCACTTGCGGTGTGCCTTGGCGATGTGCGAGAACATCGATTGGAACGTCGGCCGTCTGTTGAAGAAGCTCGATCAACTGGGCGTGGCCAATGACACGATCGTGATGTTCTTTCATGACAACGGCCCGAACGGCGTGCGCTGGAACGGCGGCATGAAAGGCCGTAAAGGCTCGACGGACGAAGGCGGCGTGCGCTCGCCGCTTTTGGTGCGTTGGCCGGCACGAGTGAAGGCGGGCACATTTGTGAAGCCGATCGCCTCGGTGATGGATGTGTTACCCACCTTGGCGGATTGCGCGGGTGTTTCGGTAGCCAGCAAAAAGCCCCTGGATGGCCGTAGTCTCAAGCCTTTGCTGCTCGGGCAAAAGGCGGTTTGGAAAGACCGCACGATCATCAATCATTGGAGGGGCAAGGTGAGTGCGCGCACACAGCGGTATCGGCTCGATCATCAGGGTAAACTCTTTGACATGGTGACGGATCCGGGGCAGGGCAAAGACATTAGCGCCGCGCAGCCCAAAGTGACAGAGGATTTGCGCAAGAAAGTGGCGCACTGGAAGGAGGCCGTGTTGGCCGAACTGGGCGAAGACACACGGCCATTTGTGATTGCGCATCCGGATTACTTATGGACACAGATCCCGGCCCGCGACGGCACCGCTCATGGCGGCATCAAGCGTTCCAATAAATTTCCCAATTGTTCGTACTTTTCCAATTGGACCTCGAAGGACGACGAGATCACTTGGCCGGTCGAAGTAGCTGCCAGCGGTCGTTATGCGGTGACGCTCCACTACGCTGTGCCGAAGGGCGACGAGGGCGCGCGGATGCAGTTATCTTACGGCATGAGTTTTAAAACGCCGGACGGAAAAATGAAGGGGTACGGCAGTGCAGTGGGGGTGACACTATTTAAGCCGCATGATGTGCCGGTGCGCGGCCACGAAAATGATCGCGTGCAACGCATGGAATCCTACGTGAAAGATTTTAAACCGATCGAAATGGGCACCCTCAACCTGAAGAAAGGCCAGGGCACTCTCACGCTCAAGGCTCTGGAAATTCCAGGCAAAACGGCGCTGGAATTTAGGTTGCTCAT
The DNA here is from genome assembly GCA_014382585.1 of Limisphaerales bacterium. NCBI lineage: Bacteria > Pseudomonadati > Verrucomicrobiota > Verrucomicrobiia > Limisphaerales > Limisphaerales bacterium. Next base: position 12,754 of record JACNJL010000065.1, read on the forward strand.
GCTGCGCCGGATAAAATGAATTAACACTAAAGAGACCCGGGCACGCAGAGGAATTAAAATGAACAATTTCCGTGTTCTCCGTGTCTCTGTGGTAGGAAAATGAAAATTGCGATTTGCACTCTATTACTGTTGGCCGGTCCGCTGTTGGCGGGCACCCCGGAGGCGATGATGTTGCTGAAAGCAAATTGTTTTGCCTGCCATAATCCGGACAAGGAAAAGGGCGGGCTGGATCTCACCACGCGCGCGGGATTGTTGCGCGGCAGCGATGAGGGCAAGGCGATTATCCCCGGCAAGGCCCCGGCTAGTCGGCTCATTCAAGTCATCCAAACCGGCTCGGATCCGCATATGCCGCCAAAGGGGCAACTGACTCCGCGGGCGATTGGCATGCTGGAGGATTGGGTGAATGCCGGCGCACCGTGGAACGCCGCTGCGTTAAAAGATAAACCGCGGCCGGCTCCCGCGAAGCTTGGCACATTACCCCCCGGTTACACCCCGGCGCTGGCCGTGGCATTGGCCCCGGACGGGAAACGACTGGCGCTGGCGCGGGCCAACACGATTTTCATTCACGATTTGACGGCCAAAAACAAACACATTGCCACGCTCACCGGCCATCGCGATGCGGTGCAGTCGCTAACGTGGAGTGCCGATGGCAAATGGCTGGCCAGCGGGGGCTATCGTTCGGTGCGTTTATGGAATACGGAGTGGGAACTCGCACGCGAGTTGACCGGCTTTGCCGGTCGCGTCACGGCAATTGTTTTTTCACCGGACAACACGTCCCTCTTCACGGCGGACGACGGGCACGTGCGAAGGTGGTCGGTTGCCGATGGCAAATCGACCGGCCATTGGCAGGCACACCAAGATACGGTTTACGGACTTGCACTGAGCCGGGATGGAAAACAAATCGCCACCGCCAGTGCGGATGAAACGGCGAAGGTGTGGAGTATCGCGGACCAAAACGCGACGGCCACGCTGGAGGGGCATCACGGCGCGGTGTACGCGGTGGCGTTTAAGAGCGACGGCAAGCAATTGGCCACGGGCAGCGCAGATCACGAAATGTTGGTTTGGGATTTGCAGTCAAAGCAAAAGCTGACAGAAGTTCGCAACCACAAGGGCGGCGTGACGGCGCTGCGCTGGACACCCGACGACAAGGCGCTGGTGACTGCATGCGAGGATGGCCTTGTACGAATTTTTACAGACATCAAACCGCACGATGGCGCGCAACGCTCAGGCACGGCAAAGGAACGCAAACTTACTGGCGCAAGTGGGCGGCTGCACAGCGTTGCCAGCTCGACTGACGCCAAGAGGGTCATCGCCGGCAACCACGCGGGCGACGTGTTCATTTGGCAAGACAATCGCCTCACCGCCACGCTCAAGGCGGAAGCTGCGATTAAACCGAACGGCAAAATTAGTTTCATCAAGGACGTGCTACCGATTCTCAGCAAGGCCGGCTGCAGCGCGGGCTCATGCCACGCCAAGGCGGGAGGGCAACACGGGTTCCAACTCTCGGTGTTTGCGTACGACACTCATAAGGACTGGCGCGAAATCACGGCCGATGCCCACGGGCGCCGCGTGTTTCCAGCCTTCCCTTCGGAAAGTCTCATCGTAAAAAAAGCCACGCTCGCCATGCCGCACGAGGGTGGTCAGCGCATCAAACCCGGCTCAAATTCCGATCGCGTGCTGCAGCAATGGATCCGTGAAGGCATGGCGTATCAACACGAAGGCGAACCGCAGCTCACGCGCCTGTCCGTGGAACCGGCCGCGCGCATTTATCGGTTGGGGCAAACACAACACTTGAAAGTCACCGCGCATTTTTCAAATGGCAGCCGCCGCGACGTGACGGCGTTATCAAAGTTTGTTTCCAATGACACCGAGATGGCCGCCGTGGACGAGGCTGGGCGTGTGACCGTGGGCCGCATGAATGGCGAAGGCACGCTGGTGGTGCGCTACATGGGGCAGGTTGCCATCGCGCGCGTGACAGTGCCGGCGGCCAGGAAAATTTCGGCTGAAAAATACGCCGCGCTGCCGGCAATTAATTTTATTGATGAACTGGCCTACGCGCAGTTTCAGCGGCTCGGGCTGTTGCCTAGCGAGTTGTGTTCGGACGCGGAATTTCTCCGGCGCGCTTCGCTGGATACCATTGGCCGGCTGCCGACGGTCGAGGAAGCGCGCACATTTCTTGACGACAAAACCAAGTCGCCCGCCAAGCGGCGCGCGCTCATCGAGCGGTTGCTGAAGCATCCCGCGTATGGCGATTATTGGGCGAATAAATGGGCGGACCTTGTGCGCCCCAACCCGGATCGTGCTGGGCTCAAGAGCGTGTACGTGCTCGACCAATGGTTGCGCGAGGCGTTCCGTGCCAATCAACCGATGGATCAATTTGCGCGCGCGATGATCATGGCCAGCGGCAGCACGCATCGATTCGGGCCGGCTGTCGTTTATCGCGACAAGCGGACGCCTGAAGAGATGGCCAAAATTTTCAGTCAGGCTTTTCTCGGTACGCGGCTGGAGTGCGCGCGCTGCCACAATCATCCCAACGAACAATGGACACAGTCGGATTTCTATTCGCTTGCCGCCTTTTTTGCACAGGTGAAGCGCAAGGGGTCGGGCGTGTCGCCGCCTATTTCCGGCGGCACGGAATTTTTTTATCACGGGGGCAGCGGCAGCGTGAATCATCCGGTTACCGGCAAAACCCTTGCGCCCAAGCCGCCTGCCGGTCCGCTTGCCCAGATTGCCATTGGTGCGGATCCGCGCGCGGCGTTGGTTGATTGGATCGTAGAGCCGGACAATCCATTTTTCGCGCGTGCAATGGTGAACCGAGTGTGGAGTGTTTATTTCGGACGCGGCTTGGTGAATCCGGTGGATGACCTTCGTGCTTCCAATCCCGCGATGAACGCCGCGTTGCTTGATGCGTTGGCAACCCATTTTGTCAGAATTAAATTCGATCAAAAGGCACTCATTCGCACCGTGATGCAAAGTCGTTTGTACCAACTCAGCCACACTCCGAATGAATCCAATACCGCGGACACGCGGAATTTTTCGCGGATGTATTTGCGCCGTCTTCGCGCCGAGGTGCTAATGGACGTTATTAATGACGTGACCGGCGTGCCATCGAGCTTCGGCGCCACGTGGCCGGGCGCGCGGGCGATTGAGACGTGGAATTTCAAAATCAGCAGCGAATTTCTGGACGCCTTTGGTCGGCCCAACTCCAGCAGCGATCCCCCCTGCGAACGCAACACTTCAGGCACCATCGTCCAAGCGCTGCATCTGATGCACGGTGACGGGGTGCAGAAAAAAATCACCCACGCCCAAGGCCGCGCCCGTCGCCTCGCCGACAGCAAGAAGACCGTTACCGAGATTGCGGATGAAGTATACCTCGCAGCCTTGAGTCGCCGTCCCACCAAAAAAGAAACGGATCTCGTCAAAAAATTTTACCAAGGCCACAAGGTTGATGAAGATGATGAAACTAATCGCCGATCCGCCACCGAGGATTTCATCTGGGCGATCATCAACTCAGCAGAATTTGTGTTTAACCATTAACCATTGGTGACTTCCAATATCCTGCTCGGGTGAATTCAATTCAATTTTAATTCGTCGAAATTCCCAGTCTTATTGGGGCTCAATTTTTAAATGAACAGCAGAAAATACAACTGTGCCGGAATGGGGCGTCGGGACTTTTTGCAGGTGGGCTTGGGTGGGATGATGGGCCTGGGGCTGGCGGATTTATTACGGGCACGGGAGGCTCAGGCGGGAAAGAAGATTAATTGCATCCTCGTTTGGCTCGATGGCGGGCCGTCACATTATGAAACATTTGATCCGAAGCCGGATGCGCCCAAAGAGATTCGCGGCGAATTTGGCGCGATGAAGACAAACGTGCCGGGGGTGAATTTTTGCGACAAGGTGCCGCACTTGGCGAAAGTGGCGGATAAAGTGACGATCGTGCGGTCAATCTGGCATAAGGATCCGAACCACGGCGGCGGCAATCACTATATGATGACCGGTCGACCGACGCCGGTGCCGGTGAATTGTGGCGCGTTCGTGACGTTTCATCCGTCATTCGGATCAATGACCAGTTACGAGCGCGGCGTGATCAAAGGGTTGCCGCCTTATATGAGCCTCGGCCGGATGACCCGTTCGGGCGGCCCGAATTTTCTGGGTGCGGAGCACGCGCCGTTTGTGATTAAGGCGGATCCCAACAGCACAAGTTTTAAGGTTCGCGACGTGGTGTTGCCGCAGGGAATCAGCGAAAGCCGCGCGGAGAATCGGCAGGTCTTGCGTCGTGAACTGGATAGTCTGTTGCGCATCACCGATAAGGTAGCGAAGGATCCAGCGGTGAGTTTCGACCGCTTCAACGCGCAGGGCGTTGATCTGATTACCTCCACCGCCGCGCAGAAGGCGTTTGATATTTCAAAGGAAGACGACAAAGTCCGCGACGCTTACGGTCGCAACTCACTCGGCCAACGAATGTTACTAGCGCGGCGCTTGACGGAGGTGGGCGTGTCGTTTGTCACGGTTTATTATGGCGGTTGGGATCATCACACCGATATTTTCAAAACGCTCAACGGCAAGTTCATGACCAGTTGGGATCAGGGCCTCGCGGCATTAATCAATGACCTCGATGTGCGCGGGCAATTAGACGACACGATGGTCGTTTGCCTCGGTGAATTTGGCCGGACGCCCAAAGTGAACAAGCGCGGCGGGCGCGATCACTGGCCCGGCGCGATGAGCGTGCTATTGGCCGGGGCGGGGATTCCGCGCGGGCAAATCGTCGGAGCCACCGATGCGAAGGGCTACTATGCCTCCGAAAATGTTTACACGCCGGAAGATTTTGCCGCGTCGCTGTACCGCAAGTTAGGCATCGATCCGCATCAGGTGCTGCACACCGCCACCGGCCGGCCAGTGCAGTTGGTGGACGGCGGTTCGCGCATCAAGGAACTCTTCGCGTGATGATCCGCGCTGGCATTGCGGCAATCCTATTTTCACTCACGGCAGCCGCCGCGCCGCCGCAGGTGGATTGGCTCTTTCCCATCGGTGCCCAGCGCGGCAGCGAGGCGCTCGCGCAAATTGGCGGCAAATTTCAATGGCCCTTAAAAACCTGGGCGGACGATCCCGGAATTGCGATCACAGCCGATGCGAAGAAAAAAGGGTTCTTCAAAATCACCGTCGCCAAAGGCGTCACGCCCGGGCCGCATCTCGTGCGTTTTTTTGACAGCAACGGCACTGCGCCGCCGCGCGTTTTTTTTGTGGGCAAAGTGCCCGACGTGCCGGAGAAAGAGCCGAACAACGAAATGCTCTCGCCGCAGGCGGTGGACGTGCTGCCCGCGGTTATCCACGGTAAACTGCAGAGCAGTGGCGATGTGGATAGCTACCGCGTCAAACTCAAGGCTGGCCAATTTTTTATTGCACAGCTCGATGCCTATACCGCCGGTATTTCGATGGACGCATTGATGATGCTGCGCGACGCGCGCGGTACGAAGCTCGCTTTCAATCATGACGCGCATTCGCTCGATCCGCGTCTCGTGTGGCAGTGCGATCGCGATGGCGAATATGTGTTGCAAGTCGCCGCGTTCAAATTTCCCGCCAACAGCACCTCGAGCTTCAGCGGCGGCGCAAATCATGTTTACCGCCTCACCCTCACCAACGGTCCGTGGGTGCGCCATGGATGGCCGCACGGGGCGACGGCTGGTACGGCTGGCAACATCGAGCTGGCGGGTTGGAACTTGAACAAGAAATCCATCACCTTCGCCAAGCAAACGGTTGACGAAACCGTGCTGCCGGTGACGGCGGCGAACGGGCCGTTGCGTTTGCCGGTGACGCCGTGGTCGCAAATTGCCGAGCGCGAGCCGAATGACACCAACGTGACCGCGCACACCTTCAGTTTGCCCGCGACGGTTTCCGGCCGCATTGATAAGCCCGGTGACGTCGATCGTTTTACCTTCACCGCCAAGAAAGGCGCGCGCTATCGGCTGGACATCGATTCGTTTACGCTCGGTTTCCTGTTGGACGCGCGGTTGTCGGTCGAGGATGCCGACGGTAAAGAACTCACCACCAACGACGACGCCAATAAAATCCGCGACCCGCTGCTCAATTGGACCGCCCCCGCGGACGGTCGTTTCTTCGCGGTCGTTCGCAGTCTGTTGCACAAAGGCGGCGGCGAATATTTTTACACGCTGAAAATTCATCAACCGCAGCCAACCTTTAGTGCCACCGTTGCTGCGCCGCATTTTAGTGTGAACGCTGCCGCCACGAATGAGGTGAAAGTGACGGTCAATTTTCTTGATGGCTACAAAGGTAAACTCACCGTCGCCGCAAAAAATTTACCCAAAGGCGTCAGCGCCGCACCGGTGGTGCTCGAAAAGAACGACACCGCCATCCTCAAACTCATTGCGACTAACGACGCCCAACCCCACAACGGACCGATGGCCATTATGATTTCTGCTGAAGACAAAAACGTTCGGCCCGCCACCTGCGCCCTCACCAGCGCGAGCGTCAACAACGGCGTCCCACAGGGGTTTCCGGAATTCATCATCCCAACGACCGCACACCTTTGGCTTACTGTGCTTCCGCCCAAGTTGGTTGCTCCGAAGAAATCGGAATCCTCCGATCCCAAATGATTGGGACGTATAAGGTGACAAACGGTCGCAGCTCCGGCGATTGGTCTTTTGAAATTGGCTGCCCGATTGTCTAATCCGTATTCACTTGAGCTTGCCGAATTTGTTCCGCGCCCACACAATCTCGCGAAGACCATTTATGATGATTCGAATCTCATTTTTTTTAACCTCACTCATTGCTCTCAACGTCTTTGCCGGTAAATGGGATGAGATGAATTACGGGCCGTATCTGTCCACCTCGCTGGAGGTGCCGAACGCGGGGATTGTCAACAAGGGCATCGCCATTCGGCTCGATGGAGGCGAGGGCGGTGTTTCCAAAGGCGGCGCGTTTATGTTGTACGATACGGATTTGATGAACTGCGCGGCGGGTTGGACCGGCGGATTTATTGATTGGCGCGGCATCGCTTTTGACGGCCGCCATAACGCTCACGCTTCCATCACCGGCACACAGGCGTTTACCAATCCTGTCGGTCCCGGCTGGCGCGGCGGCAAGGGCCAGTGGATCGATGCCGTGCGTGTGAAGGGGCTCGATCAAAAACCGTATGGACCGCTCCCACGCGATTGGGCGCATTACAAGGGTTTGTATGTGAACAGAAACCGGGTGGTACTTTCGTACACCGTTGGTGCGCGCGGCGTATTTGAGTCGCCCTCGCTACACGGCAATGATGTGTTCATTCGAAACCTGCACGTGGCGCCGGGCCCGAGCCAAATCGTAATGCAAGTGGCGCGTGGCGAAAGTGGTGCGATGCATTTGGCCGACAATAAGGATTTTGTTTTTGTGAAAACCCCGAAGGACACGATTGTCTGCGCGGCGGTGTTGGGCGGTTCGGGGTTGTGGGATTTGAGCGATGGCAAAAATCTTCGGCTCCGCATTCCAGCGGCGAACCAGGCGCTGAAATTGCAGGTAATTCTCTGGCGCGGCCAACAGGGAAAGCTTGAAGGATTTAAGAAGGCCGTTGCCGCTGTGAAAAAGGCCGGTGCGCCACCCAATCTTTTAGCACTGGCGCGCGGTGGTTCGGCGAAATGGAAGCAAACGGTGGAAACAAAAATTCAGCCGGGCTTGGCAACGGGGCCGTTTGCCACGGATACTTTTGAATTGCCGGAGAATAATCCGTGGAAGTCGTGGATGCGGTTGGGTGGGTTTGATTTTTTTAAGGACAATAAGCGGGCGGCGGTGTGCACTTGGCAGGGGGATGTTTGGATGGTCAGCGGGCTCGATCAGCCGAAGGGCAAGCTGACTTGGCGGCGGGTGGCGGCGGGGATGTTCCAGCCGCTCGGGCTGAAGATTGTTGATGAAACAATTTATGTTTGTTGCCGTGACCAGATCACGCGCCTGCACGATTTGAATGGCGATGGCGAAATGGATTTTTACGAGAGCTTCAATAATGACCATCAAGTGACCGAGCATTTCCACGAGTTCGCGATGGATTTGCAAACGGATGCGGCGGGCAATTTTTATTTTGCCAAGGCCGCGCGTCACGCGAAGAGCGGGCTGGTGCCGCATCACGGTTCCATTATCAAGGTGAGCAAGGACGGCTCCAAGAGCTGGCGCATCGCCAACGGGTTCCGCGCGCCCAATGGCGTGACGGTGAATGGCGACGGCACATTTTTCGCCAGCGACCAGGAAGGCCACTGGACGCCGAAGAACCGCATCAACCTTGTCCGCAAGGATGGCTTTTACGGCTACATGGGTTCGTACGTGCCCGGGCGCGACCCCTCGAAATACGACCCGCCGGTGGTGTGGATTCACAACAGTGTTGATCGCTCACCCGCGCAGCAGCTTTGGGTGACCAGCGATAAGTGGGGGCCGCTGAAAGGTTCGCTCATCAATTTCAGCTACGGCACGGGTCGGATTTTTGTTGTGCCGCACGAGGTATTGGGCGGCATCCCGCAGGGTGGCGTGGCGCGATTGCCCATTGCCGAAACTCCCACCGGCGTGATGCGCGGCCGCTTTCATCCCGTCGACGGCCAGCTTTATGCGTGTGGTCTTTTCGGCTGGGCGGGTAACAAACATTTGGCCGGTGGGTTTTATCGATTCCGTTACACTGGCAAACCGCTGCACGTGCCGATCAATTATTCTGTCAGCAAAGATGGAGTGCGTCTGGTCTTCAGTGAACCGCTTGATCTGGAAGCCGCAGGCGACGTCGACAGATTTTCCGCTGAGATGTGCAACTACCGTCGCACCGCCGGCTATGGTTCGCGCGATTATCTCGTGACTGATCCCAAAAAGCAGGGCCGCGACAAACTGGAAATCACCAAAGCCATCCTCGGGGCGGATCGCAAATCGGTGCTCCTTCAAATGCCCAAGCTGCAGAAGTGCATGACGCTGCGCATCCAGTACAATCTCAAAGGCGCTAAGGGTGAAACCGTGAAATCCGAAATCAACTGCACGGTAAACGTGCTGAAATAGCCTCACTGCTCAGGCTCTTCTTCGGTGGGGATCAGTTGCCCAATGTGTTTTTCGCCGCGTTGGCGGGCGAGGGTTTGTTGGCGTTGGCGTTCTTCGCGGCGGGCGCGGAGTTCAGGCGTGAGGGTGTCTTTGCAGCGCGGGCAGCAGATGCCCGGCTCGTAAGCGGGCGAGGCCAAGTCTTCCGGCGTGAGGGGCCAGCGGCAGCCGAAACAGATTTCGCAGGTGCCGCGTTCGAGGCCGTGCACGACGGTGACACGGTGATCGAACACAAAACATTCGCCCTCCCACAAACTTTGTTCGGGCTTCGTTTCCTGCAAATATTTCAGGATGCCGCCCTGCAGGTGATACACGTTTTCAAATCCTTCCTTGAGCAAATGCGCGGATGCCTTTTCGCAGCGGATGCCGCCGGTGCAAAACATCGCCACTTTTTGTTGCTTATCACCGCTGAGATTTTTTTGCACGAACGCATCCCATTCGCCGAAGGCAGCGGTGTCGGGGTTGACGGCGTTTTTGAACGTGCCGAGTTCCACTTCGTAATCGTTGCGGGTATCGATCAGGAGCACCTCGGGATCGCTGATGAGTTCGTCCCAGTCTTCGGGTGCGACGTATTCGCCCACGGCGTCGTTGGGGTTCACGGATGGATCGCCAAGCGTGACAATTTCCGGCCGGATGATGATTCGCAAGCGATGAAACGTTTCGCGTTCGGTTTCGCATTCGCGGTGCGGCATATTTTCAAAACGCGCATCGCTCCGGATTAATTTAAGCACCGCTGCGATTCCCTCCTTCGGTCCGGCGATGGTGGCGTTGAGGCCTTCGGTGGCGAGGATGGTCGTGCCGTTCACCGCGTGCGTTTTGCACTCGGCCTCAAGGCGCGTTTGCCAGTCCTCGCAATCGGGCAGGTCGGTGAAGCGATAAAATGTGGCGACGGTTTGCGCCATTCTTACTTTTTCAAAATCCAGTAGTTGCGAAAGCGCACGGGGTTGCCGTGGTTTTGCAGGAGGATGGGCAGCGGGGCGGGGCCTTCTTTTTGACCGGCACCGGTTTTGTTTTTTAGCTCGTAGGCGTCGTGAATGATCACGCCGTTGAGCTTCACGGTAATCATCGCGCCCTTGGTTTTTTTGCCATCGTCGTCAAACCGCGCGGCGGTGAAGTCGATGTCGTAGGTCTGCCACGTGAGCGGCGGGAAACACATGTTTAAGTTGGCGGCGCGTTGCCGGTAAATGCCGCCGCAGTCGTTGTGTTTTTGTTCGAGGCCGAAGGAGTCGAGGATCTGCGTCTCGTAACGGCGCTGCAAATACACGCCGCTGTTGGCGCGGGCCTGGCCGCGGGCGGCGGGCATGAAGGGCAGGCGAAACTCAAGGTGCAGCGTGAAGTCCTGATAGGCGTCCTTGGTCATCACGCCTTCCATGAGCAGGCCGTCATCGGTGATGCGGGGCTTGGCGAGCTTGCCGGTGTCCTTGCCGTTGAAGAGCACCACCGCGCCCTTGGGCGGCTTGGCGCTGAGCGTGGGTGACTTGCGCGTGATTTTCTTGAACTGGCCCACCTTGCGATCGCCCTTGGCGGCGAGGATGTTGCCATTGTTGTAGTAGAGCACAATCATCGTCTCCTCGCTCTTGAACACCGCCTTGTCTTCACCGCGGCGTTTGCCGGTGTAAGTCCATTTCGTGTCCTTGTTCCAGCCGTCGCCGGGCAGTCCGCCCTGGAACACCGTCGCCGAAAACTCCCCCTTGCCCAGCGCCACAATCTGCACGCCGGCCGGAATATTTTTCCCGTTGCCATCAATCCCGTCGCCCTTGTATTCGCCCTGAATGGCAAAGTCCGGATTATCCGCCGCCGCCTCCGGCGTAGCAAAAACCGCCTTGTCACTGGGAGCCGCGATGATGGAAATGGAGATCAGAAAAAGGACGAGTGGCTTCATGGGGTGGACAGTAAAAGTTCAAAAGTAGAAAGTCAAAGCCACAACGCAAAATACAAAAGGGCGGTGGAGTCAGCCCACCGGGCATTTCCCCCTCTTCAAAGGGGGATGGGTTTCACGCGGAGGCGCGGAGTCGCGGAGGGATTTTTTTGTTTCTCCGCGCCTCCGCGTGAGCCTATGCGACCCATTTTCCGCGCCAACGATTGGGCCAGGCTTTCAGCCCTCGGTTCGTTTGGGGTTATGGTTCCCAGGGCGTTGCCCCAGGCTAATATGGAGCCGCGCCGTTGGCGCTTTCATATCCATCCCTACCGACGGCGGCTTAATGGCGAATGTTACACTTGGGCAGTGCCTTCTTCAGTTCCGCCACGCCCGCGTCGGTGATTCGGGTGTACGACAAGTCAAGCGAGGTGAGCTTCTGGAGCTGGGCCACCTCCTTGAGGCCCGCGTCGGTGATTTTGGTGAAACTCAAGTCAAGCTCGGTGAGCTTTTGGAGCTTGGCCACCTCCTCGAGGCCCGCGTCGGTGATTTTTGTGATTTTTGAGTTGACGATGAAGCCGCTACTCAAGTCAAGCGAGGTGAGCTTCTGGAGCTTGGCCACCTCCTTGAGGCCCGCGTCGGTGATATTGAAGCAGACACCCAAGTCAAGCGAGGTGAGTTGCTGGAGCTTGGCCACCTCCTTGATGCCCGCGTCGGTGATTTTCGTGCGGTACAAGTCAAGCGAGGTGAGCTGCTGGAGCTTGGCCAGCTCCTTGAGGCCCGCGCCGGTGATTGAGGTTTCTCCCAAGTGAAGCTCGGTGAGCTGCTGGAGCTGGGTCACCTCCTTGAGGCCCGCGTCGGTGATTGAGGTGCGGTACAAGTGAAGCAAGGTGAGCTGCTGGAGCTGGGCCAAATCCTTAAAGCTCCCGTCGGTGAAATAGGCGTCGCCCAAGATCAACCCAAACGCCGATGTCGGCACGGGGAGCGATGACAGCATCCGGGGTTTCCAGTTAAGGGTCCTGAATGTCGGGATGGACTTATGTGGCCCCATCCACTGGGCATTAAACCCCGCCTTTTCCCACGCGGCAACCATTTTGGGAGTTAACCCTGCCTTCTCCCACGCGGCAACCAGTGCTGGCGGCATGGGCGTCACCGACTCAGGCTTTTCCGTCTCCGCGTTTTCCTTTTTCCCACAACCGACCCCCATGGCGGCGGTTAGGAGGATGAGACTCAGGGTTTTCATGGGGTTCATTTTCATACCGGAGGATATCCCGCGGCGGCGGGATTGGAAATGGTAATGTTCTGTCTTTTTACCGGAGGACGGTAGGGCTGGCTCTCCGAGTCAGCCGCGGCGCGGTGGGGACACCCCGCCCTACCCAGGACTCCCGGAGTCGGTAAAGGCTCATTGGGTAACAATCGTTAAATGAGACTCACGCGGAGGCGCGAAGCCGCGGAGGGATTTTTTCGTTTCTCCGCGTCTCCGCGCCTCCGCGTGAGCATATGCAAACTCCCCAGCCTTTACCCCCATCCGTGAGGGCGGGTCCTTTTGTGTCGGCCCTTCGGGCCTTTTCGCGACGTTTTTGGTGGGGCGTTACTCGCCCATTAATTCCTTCAGCTTGGCCTCAATGGATTCGGCCCAGATGGTGTAGCCTTTTTCGCTGAGGTGCAGGAGGTCGGGCATGATTTCGCGGGTGAGGGTGCCGTCTTCTTTCAGAAATTTCGGGCTGATGTCGAGGTAGTGCACGGCCTTGCCGTCGGCGAGTTTCTTGAAAATGGCGTTGGCGCCTTCGTTGACTTGGCGGCGCTTGTCGGCGTTGTTGGTGCCCCGGGGGAAGACGCCGAGGAGCAGTACCTTGGTCTCGGGTAGTTTCTTGCGCAGTTGCTTCACAATGACCTCCACGCCGTCGGCGATTTCCTGCGAGGTGTTGCTGCCGGAATTGTTGGTGCCAATCATGATCACCGCAGCCTTGGGCTTGATGCGGTAGAGGTTGCCGTTGTCCAAGCGCCAGATGACGTGTTGGGTGCGGTCGCCGCCGATGCCGAGGTTGACGGCGTTGCGTTTGGCGTAGTGCTTGGCCCACACGCCCTTGCCGCGGCCTTCCCAGCCTTGGGTGATGGAGTCGCCGATGAAGATGACGTCGCACTTGCCTTGGGCCACGCGTTTGTTGAAGGACTCATGTCGCTTGGTCCAACCGCCGCTGCGCGGGACGGGTTTGGTGGCGGAGTGGAGGTCTGGTTTTTCCTCAGCAAAAAGTGAGAGGGAGAAAGCGAGGGTGCCGATCAACAAAGTGGATTTCATAGACCCCAAAAGTAGGGGGTCGCACGCGAAAAGTCAAAGCCTCAACATCGGGGGTTAAAGTGATTTCAGATTGCGGCGTTGGCGGGTTCCGTTGTGCGGCCGGTTTGCCAATCCCAGTATCGGCGGCAGGCGGCTTTGATGTCTTCCAAAATAAGGTAGCAAATGGGTACGAGGATGAGGGTGATGAAGGTGGCGAAGAATACGCCCCAGGCGAGGCTGATGCCCATGGGGATGACGAATTGTGCCTGCGTGCTTTTCTCGAACATGGTGGGCAGGATGCCGCCGAAGGTGGTGAGGCTGGTCAGGATAATGGGCCGGAAGCGCGCGCCGCCGGCGTTACGGACGGCCTCAAGCATAGGTAGACCCTCGCTGCGTTTGCGGTTGATGTAGTGCACCATCACCAGGCTGTCGTTGACGACCACGCCGGCCATTGCGAGCAGGCCAAAGGCGCTCATAATGCTGAAGGTGGCGCCCATGATCATATGGCCGAGCAGTGCGCCGGTGATGCTGAAGGGAATGATGGCCATCACGATGAACGGTTGCGTGTAGCTTTTAAACGGAATGGCGAGCATCGCGTAGATGCCGAGCAGGACAATGATGCCGCCGATGCGCAGAGCGGAAAAGGACTCAGCGCGTTCGCGGCTTTCGCCATCGAAGCTATAGCTCATGCCGGGATGAGCTTCCACCAAAGCGGCGACTTTGGGTTCGAGATCCTGCCGGACTTTTTCGAGGTCCAAGGTGGGGTCATACTTATCGGCATCAGCCACCACGGTGAGCGTGCGGGCGAGGTCGGTGCGGCGGATGGAGGGAAAGCTCTCGTTCATTTCCAATTCGGCCACTGCGGTGAGCGGCATTGAGGAGCCGTCGGTGGAGAGGATGTGCATGTTTTCCAGGCTGGCAAACGCTTTGCGTTCGGCGAGCGGGTAGCGCACCATCACGCGCACTTCATTTTGTCCGCGCTGAATGCGTTGCGCTTCGTGCCCGAAAAAGCCTCCCTGTACCTGCCGTCCAACCGTTGCGCGGGTGAGTCCGCGTTGGAGGGCGTCCGGGCGGAGGATGGGGCGGACTTCTTCTTTGGTGCGTTCAAAGGTGTCGTGAATGTCGAACAGGCCGGTGTAGGTATTCAGCTCGGCTTGAATTTTACCGGAGACTTGGCTGAGCAAGGCGGTGGTTTTGAGCGAGGTATCCTGCGCGGGCAAGGCGAGCTGGATGGCAATGGGATCGCGCGTGCGGCCGATGACCGCGCGGGTGGTCACTTCCTGCGCGCCCTCGATGAGGCCGATATTTTTACGCCATTCCGTGGCAAGATCGCGAGTCTTGAGATCCAGATAGCTGGCGTCGTGAAAATGAATACGATCTTCCGGAGCCATGATTTGCAGTTGTACTTCGCCGAGATGGGCCACGCCAGATTCGGCGCGGCCGCGCACGCCGGCAATATTTTGGCCGCCGATGGTGGTGATAATGTTGCCGATGAGGCTGCGCCGGATTGTTTGGCCAGTTTCGGGGTCGTCAAAGTCGGCGGTGTATTTTGCCTTCAACCGGTCGGCTTCGGAAATCATCACCTTGAGTTTTTCGGCGGTGACTTCGTACGCGGTGCCCTGCGGCATCACCAGCCGGGTGGTGGCGATCTCCGCATCGATCGGCGGGAAGAATACCATTTGCAATCGACCACTGAAACTGTAAGCGCCAATCACCACCGCCGCGCCAATGAATACGCAAAGAGTGACGTAGCGATGCACCGAGGCGTGCGAAAGGATGGGCCGATAGATATGATCAATACACCACTCGAGGCCGTCGGCACACCATCGTTGTGCGCGCGCCAGCGGATTGAGCGTGCTGCGTTTGGGTTTGCCGGTGGAAAGACGACTGAGGTGTGCGGGCAAAATCAGTTTGGATTCAACCAATGAAAAAATGAGACAGGGAATCACCACTAACGGAATTTGCGCGAAAATCTGGCCGCGTCGCCCCTCCACCATCAGTAGGGGCACAAAGGCGATGGCGGTGGTGAGCACGCCAAAGATCACCGGCACGGCGACTTCCTGCGTGCCCTTGATGGCGCCAATCAATGCCGTGCCACCGCGTTGTTGATGGGTGTGGATGCAATCACCGGTGACGATGGCGTCATCCACTAAAATGCCCAGCACGAGGATGAACCCGTACAGCGTAAAAAGATTAATGGTGACGCCCACGTACGGCATCATCGCAAAGGCTCCCATGAAGGCGACGGGTACGCCTACGCAAACCCACAACGCCACCGCCGGACGCAGGAATAATCCCAGCAGCACGATGATGAATGCGATGCCCATCAACGCTGAGTCATTGAGCGTGACGAGGCGTTTTTTGATGATGTCGGCGCGGTTGTTCCATACGTCGATGGATACGCCCTCGGGCAACTGCGGGATGAGGCGGGCGAGGTATTCGTTGACGATGTGCTCGATCTTCAGCGCGTTTTGATCGCCCGTGCGCGCCACGTGCACCACCGCGCAACGACGCCCGTTGAAGCGCATCAACACGCGATTTTCTTCGAACGCATCGGTTACGTTGGCCAGCTCGCCGAGTGTGAGATGCGAACCGTCCTCGCGCGATTGCACAATAATTTTTTCAAACGCCGCCTTGTCAAACGCGCGGCCCTCGGTGCGTACCAGCACCTCGCCGTTGCGGCTGCGGATGACACCGCCGGGAATGTCCACCGCCGAGTTGCGCACCGCATCGGCCACGGTTTGCAGGGTAAGCCGATGTTCGCGCAGCACCTGTTCAGGAATCTCAATGCCCACCTCGTAGTTGCGCAGGCCGCGCATCACCACGCGTGAAATGCCTTCCAGCCGACCCGCTTCATCGCGCACGCGCTCGCCGAGCTGATGGAGGTCGTGCTCGCTCATATCGCCGTGGATGATGAGCGTCATCACCTCATGCAGGTGTTCCTCCAGCTTGACCTCCGGGGGCTCGATGCCTTCGGGCAAATTGTTGACCGCATCGACGCGGCTCTTCAATTCGTCCCGCAACTCCCGCGGATCGTGCCCGCTTGCGACTTCCACCTCAATGCGTGCGCTGCCTTCGCTCGCGGAGCTTTTGATTTCTGCGATACCCGGAAGATCAGCAATGCTGTTTTCCAGCGGGATGATGATGGATTCCTCCATCTGCTCCGGCGTGGCACCGCGATAGGTCACGCGGATTTCCACCTCGTCCGGGTTTAAATCGGGAAACACCTCCACCGGCAAACGATTCACGATGCCGTTGACGCCCATCAATATAATGAACACCATCAGCAAATTGGCGGCCACGCGATTGCGGGCGAACCATTCAATTAAACCATTCATGGCCGTTTCGTTTTGTCTTATTGCTCTTCGGCCCTTCCGTTGACAGGTGATGGTGCAGCTTCACCGTCAATGCGTACTTGCAGGAATTGACCATTGGTAGCGTAGTCAATCGGCGTGGTAATGATTACATCGCCCGACTTTAGTTTGTCTGTGTCGGTGACAATATCTTTTTCATTGCGCCACAGTATTTTGATTTTCAAGCGCTTGAGGATGGTTTGGCCATCTTTTTGAATAGCCAGGGCTACTTCGTTACCGTGCCGCACGGCGTGGCGTGGGAGCACGAATACATTTTCCAACGTATCGCCGGTAATGGTGGCTTGTACGAAGAGTCCCGCTCGAAGATAGGGTCTATCACCGTAGGGTTCGGGGATGTGCGCGATCAACGCAAGTTGTTGGCTGGTGGCATCATGCCGGCCGCTGTCACGTGAAATGTAGCCACCTGGCCAATGATGCATATCGCGGCCGATTTGCATGCGAATATCCACCGCCGGCGGATCGATGGGCACTTCGATTTGCATGGCCTGCGTCTCGTTGGTGTTTGTGCGGTGCAGGGGCACACGGATGTGATTCAGGCGGGCATTGGAAACGGGTAGGTGTACCTCCGCATAATCCGTGGCAATTGCCATAGCCAGCACGGTGCCAGAGGTGACATACTGGCCAATGTCCGCGTTTTTGGCAATGATACGGCCGGGGTATTTAGGCGCGCGCACAACGGTGCGGGCGAGGTCAACGTTTGCCTGTGCGAGGGCGACGTTTGCCACGCGAATCTGTGCCTCGAGATCGGCTTCTAATTGGTCCGGCCGCAATGCAAGATCTTCCTTGGCCTTGGCCAATTCAGCTCCCCTGGCTTGGGCCTTTGCTGCGGCCTCGGCTACTTGCGGCTCGTTGCGCGCGAGGGGGCTGGATTTGTCCAATGTATTCAGCCGATTGAGATTGGCGATGGCCGCGGAGCGGCGGGCTTTCTCCAATTCCAGGGTCGCATCGGCTTGTGCAAGATTGGCCTGTGCCATGACCACGGCGTTGGAATACGCAGAGCGTTCAAGCTTTTGCAACGCCAGCTTTGCGTTTAATTGCGCTAGCGTGGCTTCGGCGCGAGCGATGTCATTGGAAGGATTAGTCTTATCCAAGGTAAGCAATACTTGTTCGGGCTGAAAAAAACCACCCTCGCGAAACACCTGCTCAATGGAAATAATTCGGCCGCTCACTTCCGGAATGATACTGCTCTGTGCACGCGCACGTACACGGCCTTGACTAGGGATTTTAATGACAAAATTCTGCGGCTGAAGGCGAATGGCTTGGACCACTGTTACCTGCCGCTTAGGTTTTTTGCGTTCGGCTGCTTTTTGATGCGTCCAAAAATATTGCGCAGTAAAAAAACTGCCAGCGAGAATGCCTCCTCCCACCAGTACGCCAACAAGCGTTCGCGCTATGCCCTCACGTGGCGGTGGGGATTCTTCAGAATCAGTTTCGGATAATTTTTCGGCTTTGCTCATTCCTTGTTGGGCTCAAGTTTAGGTTCAGTAAACTCGCCGCCGAGCGCGAGGTAAAGGTCGATGCGGTTTTGCAGGCGAACATTTTGAAGCTCCAATAAAGATCGCTTGGCATTGAATACCCGCCGTTGCGATTCGAGCACGGTCACGATCTCCGCCAGTCCGGCCTGGTAATCATCCAACGCCAGCGTCCGGGCCTCGCTCGCCTCGGTTACCGCGGCGCGTAGGGCGGTTTCCTGGGCGACCAGAAACGCCTCCGCCGCCAGCGCGGTTTCCACTTCGGCAAACGCCTGCAGCGCAGTTTGCACGTACAGATTGCGCGTTTCCTCGCGTTGGGCTTCGGCGCGTTCGATTTGCGATTTAATTTTCCCGCCATCCAAAATTGGCCGGGTGAGATTCGCCGCGAGGCTCCAGATATTGTTGTTGATATCCAACACTTCCTTCAATTCATCGCTGGAGGTGCCCGCGCTGGCGGTGAGTTTAATTTGGGGCAGCCGATCCTTGCGCGCCGCGCTCACGCGCCGATGGGCGGCGAGATAGTTCCGTTGAGCTGCCAATACATCCGGCCGACGTTCCAGCAATTGTGCGGGCAACCCGGCCGGCACCGCTGCGGCGAGCGTGGGCAGCGCGGCGGTCAGCGCTACTTCGCCTTTGGGATAGCGGCCCAGTAAAATTTCTAGCGACCGCCGGGCGCCGTCGCGTTCGCGCAGCCTAAGTTGAATTGCGTTTTCCGCGTTGCGGACGCTGGTGCGCATCAGCCTCACGTCCAGTGCCTTGGTTAACCCGCGCTGAAATCCATCCTCTAAAACCGCGAGGTTGTTGGTGTAACTTTGCAGAGTTTGTCGGGCCAGTTGCGATTGAAGTTCCGCTTCGGCCAGACTGAACCAGCCCTTGGCCGTGTTGGCGGCGAGGCTCAGGCGCGCGGCGTGCAGGTTGGCCGCCGCCTCGCCGGCGTCCAGCCGAGCGGCTGCCCGCGTGTCCGCCAGTCGCCCCCACACATCCCATTCCCAGGCGAGATCCAGTTGTGGTGTATAACGGTATGAACGGCTGGTGGATATGCTAAAGCCGCTAGTGGAACTGCGCTTAGTCCGCGAGGCCACCGCCGTGGCGTTGAGGGTGGGTTTTAATTCTGCTCCGGCAAGGCGCAGATTCGCCTGCGCCGTTTGCAGGCGCGCGGCGGTTACGCGTAGATCAGGATTCTTCGCCATCGCTTCCCGCACCAGTGCATTCAGCGTGGCATCATTGAAATCTGCGAGCCATCCCGCTCCCGCAGGCGCGTTGGTGTTTGCTTCCCCTCCGCCAAATGCCGTAGGCAATGCTAGGCCTGCCCAGGCTTCCGGGGCGTTGGTTGAAGGGGTCGAGCATCCGTTGCCCCCAGCCAAAACCCCAATGCCCAGTGCTAAACTGTTGATGAAAATTCGTTTCACAAAACCCCCCATCGCACTCATCCGTATGCCGCTGGAGTGTACACAAAAACGAGTGGGACGCGAGTAAGAATAAGCCGATTAGGAACGGGTGTTTATAAAAGGTGAAATTTGCCAGGGTACTGTAAAAATTCTCAGTTATTGTAGTGGACGATTTTTGGGGGGGGTAACTATGATGTCTTTTTTCCGGTGTGATTATATTAACCTTAACTGAAAGGACTCATCATGAATAATAAACTAAACTTTTTCGCGGGTCTACTCACGCTTGTTTTGGCTGTGGGTTGCGGCAAGGACAATCCCGTTGAGTCGGCTTCGCCAGAAGGTTCCGGCCCGAGCCCTGCCGATGGTGGCGGTGGCGGTGGCGGTGGCGGAAGTGCCTCTCAGGCTAAAGCTTCCCACGTGAAAACGGAAATGCCTGCGGCCAAGGCTTCACCGCAGAAGACGAGCATGGCCGAGGTGGCCAAGCATCTGGATTTTGGCGGCAGCGCGTTTTCATATAAAAGCAACGAAGGGGTAAACTCCGCATTGGCCGGATTGTTTGGGATCATCGAGACGATGATGCAGGCCGAGGGTGATCCGCAGGCGATGGCGGTGCTGAAGGTGGTGCAAAACGTTTATAAGGAATCAGGCTTCACGGATATCAGCGGCACGGGCTCGAGCAGTTTCATCACCGAAAACGGCATTCGGCGCAATGCGATGATGGCTCATCATTGGCCGGGGCAGGATAAAGGATTGTTGTGGAAATTGCTGGGCGGCCCGGCGCACCAGTTGGGCGGGCTGAAGCTGATGCCCGCCAACACCGCGTTGGCGATGCACGGCGATCTCGATGTGGCGGCTGGCTGGGCGTGGATCAAGGCTTTCATGGCGAAACAGGACCCAGCAATGGCACGGGAATTCAACGCCATGCTCACGCAAATGGCTGACAACAATATGCCGATAGAGGAATTACTCAAATCGCTCGGCGGTGAGGCGGGTGTGTCCGTGGTGTTGCACCCCACCAAGAAGGTGAAAATGCCCACTGGCGGCAAATGGGAGGTGGACGCCAATGGCAACGAACTATTTGTACAAGAGACCATTACGATCCCTGAGCCGAGCTTCGTATTGGCCGTGAAGGTGAAAGATACTCTACTTCTGCAAATGCTCGGCGGTATGCTGCAGGCGCAAGGCGCGGAGGAATCCAACATTGACGGGGTGAAAGCACTCACCCTGATGCCCCCGCCCGGGGAGGACATGCCCTTTCCGCTGAGCCCAACCCTGCTGAAGCTGAGCGATTATCTGGTGTTGACCAGCACCAAGGAATTAGCCGGCGAATTGGCATCCATTCAGTCGGGCAAATCAAAGGGACTGGCAGGCACGGCGGAATTCCAAAAAGTCACCGCCGGCATGGAGCTGAAGGGTAACCATTTGTTTTACCTCAGCCCGGCTGTGAAAACGATGGGCTTGAAACTTGTGGAGGAAGCCTTGGCCGGCGAACGGGAATTTCGAGACCCCA
>JACNJL010000066.1 GCA_014382585.1 Limisphaerales bacterium
AGCTAATGCCAAGTGCCAATTCCTCAGGCTTCTTCCAACTCTCGTCCACCCCCGCATTCGCCGCCGCATACGCCGCGTAATCCTTCACCCGTGTCTCCCAAATGCAAAACTGCACCTCTGTCCCCTGAACCGGCACAAACTTCATGCCGAGCGTGTTGGTGAAGAATTTGGGAGGAGTGGGCTCCTTGTCCTTCGTCACCACCGCCACAGCGGCCACAGCGACCACAGCGGCCACAGCAGCCACCCACTTGAGCATCCCGCCAGATTTTTCAGGTTCGGGCTGGGCGGTCGCGTGCTGTGAAGTCGAATGACTCTCCCTCTTCCGGGCCCTTTCCTGTTGAGGTTGCCGCTGGGCGCGGGGGGAAGGGGCGGCGGGCTTGGTTTTTTCGGGTGGCTTGGCTGGAATTCGTTGCACTTCCGGCTGCACGGGCGGACTCGCGGGCTCGTCCCTCCAAGGAGCCGGTTCGTCGGTTGGGCTGTCATTGGAGGGACGAGCCTGCGAGTCCGTTTCAACAACTTCCGCCTCCGCCACAGGCGTGGCAAAGCTCTCCACTTCCAGCGCCTGTTTGATTTGATTGAGCGCGGGCCGGTCAGCGGGTTCGTCCTCCAGGCATTGCTCGATGAGGGCTGCCCACGCGGGCGGGCAGTCGGGGCGTTGGGTCTGGATTTTCAAGCGTCGTCCGGGGCGGCGACTGGTGAGTAGCTCGTGCCAAATAACGCCCAAGGCAAACACATCCGTGGCGGCAGTGATCTCCATCCCCTCGGCCTGTTCCGGCGCCATATAATGCATCGTGCCGGCAAAGGTGCCGGTGCGGGTGAGCACGGTACTTTGCTCGCCGCCGACTTGCTTGGCCAACCCAAAGTCGGCCACCTTCACCCCGCCATCCTGACCCACCAATAAATTCCCGGGCTTGAGGTCGCGATGCACGATGCCGTGCGCGTGTAAATTGACGAGCCCTTCGACCACTTGCTTGAGCACGAGCTGGATTTCCTGTAAGGGCATCGGCTCGCTGGCGTTTTTGTAAACAGTCAGTCGTTCGCCCACCGTCCAGCCTTCCACCCAATCCATCGCCATCCAATGCAGCTCGCCCTCGGTGCCCGCATCCTGCAAGCGCACGAGGTTGGGATGCACCACGCTTTTGAGCGTCCGTACCTCCTGCTCAAAGCGCTTGAGCCATTGGTGATCCTTGTTCAAGTCCGGCGTGGGCAGCTTCACGGCGGCGGGTTGCGCGGTGTCCTCGTGGATGCCCTGCAACACGATGCCCATCCCGCCGCGCGCGACAAACTTCCGGATTTCATACGGCCCAATCTTCTTCGGCAAATCGCCATTAAACGAGGCGTGCTCCACTTTGAACCGTTCCCCGCCC
This sequence comes from Limisphaerales bacterium, assembly GCA_014382585.1. Taxonomy (NCBI): domain Bacteria; kingdom Pseudomonadati; phylum Verrucomicrobiota; class Verrucomicrobiia; order Limisphaerales; species Limisphaerales bacterium. The sequence goes on from JACNJL010000066.1 coordinate 1,368, forward strand.
GCGGCATCGGCCCAGTAATCATCGCTCAACGCACCCATCCCGCTCACGCGCCGACGGCACCGAAGGGTCACCCCGCCCAACACCAACGATAGCCCCGGAAACAATTCGGTTTCCTCCACCTCCCCCGGTTCCGGATCCAACAACGGCAACTTGGCCGGTGGCTCCGCCCGCAGCCAATAGGCATCCCCCCGCTTCACCACCTTCGCGTGAATGCGATCCACATCGGGGTGGTCGATGTGGATGGTATTGGACTTGGCCCGACCGATGCTGAGGGCGACTTGCGCAAAAAATTCCTCCGCGGTGCCCGATTCGCTCTCCACCACCAACGTGAGGTCGCTGGAGGAACTGGAGGGCATTGGGTTGGAGCCGGACACGGGGGAATGGTCAACTATCAACTATCAATTGACAAGTATCATTGAACGGAGCAGGGGCAAGGGTTAATGACTGGGGAAGGGCCAAACCCTAATGATCAATGCGTAAACCCCAAAATCCTTCCCCTTTCCAGTCCTTTATGCTCCACTGCGCCCATGAGCTTGACCAACGAGCAGATCGAGGAACAATTGCTGCAACTGGCCGATGCGCTGGCGCAGATGAGCGAAATGACCGCCAGCGCCTTTGAGCAGCGCGATGAAGACTTGAAGACACTCAAGGCAAAAGTCGCCGCGCTGGAGGCCAAACTGGGTAACCGCGGTTGACCCGACGGGGGGTGGCATATTCACAGGCTTGTAACCAAACGCCGCTCCGTGCGTATTCGGGAATAACTGTGCATAAACGGGCCCATTGCCCAAACGACGCATCACAATGAAAACGTATCTATTAATGTTCCTGATGAGCGCCAGCGGGGCGGGAGGCGCGTGGGCGGGAGAGTTTGACACCAAACAAGTGCCGGCCGGCGTGCATTGGTTTTTACATTTGGACGTGGGCGGATTTAAGAAGACAAAGCTGGGCCAGTTCACGCTCAAACAGGCGAAGCAAGCCGGACCGGAACTGGATCAACTGGCCAAGCTGCTGCAATTTGATTTTCGCAAAGATTTGGATAGCGCGACGCTTTTCGGACAAGGCGATGGTCAAAAGCAATGGGCCCTGCTCTTACAAGGCAAATTCAAAAAGGCACCCTTGCTGGCCGCATTAAAGTGGAAAAGTGGATTCAAGCGACTGAGCGAAGCCGGCCACGAGATTCTCACGTGGCGCGATGGCAAAGGGGAGACGCAGGAAACGCACTTTGGCACGATCGTTAACGAAGGCCTCATCGCGATGGGGAGCTCAAAGCAACGGCTCGTGCAGGCGCTCAACGTGCTCAAGGGTAAAGCGCCCGCGCTGCAACCCAAACAACTCGGCGGGTTAAAACTCAACAAAGGCAGCTACTTCCTCGCCGGCGGGGTGAACGTGAAAGACCTCCCCATCCCGCCCGAGGCGCAGGCGTTTAAGGTGCAGAGCATTGGGTTTCGCTTGGGGGAGCAGAACAACAATATCATAGCCCATCTCCATCTGAATTCCGCCGATGCGGAAGCGGGCCTCCAAATCCAGCAAATGCTGCAGGGCCTGCTGGCGATGGGGCAGATTCAATTGGCCACTACCGAAAACCCCGAGGCGATGACCTTCGCCGCAATGCTGAAAAACCTCAAGATCGCCCGCGCCAATAATGTGGTGCAGGTAGACCTGGCCTTTCCCGTGGACAAACTGCTGGAGCAACTGAAGTTGAATGTTCAAAAACGAACAGATGATCAACCCGGCAAAGTGGAATTGAAATTTGGAATCCAAGGCGGCCCGCAAAAGAAAAAAAAGCAAGACCGCTAACCTGTCCGTAATCAATGGCAGACACCCCGGCCATCAACGACCAGCAACTCGCCCGCGACGCCCAAGACGGCTCGCTCGATGCGTTTGAGGAATTAGTGCGTCGCCACGAATCGCGGCTGTTCCACTTCCTCTGCCAAAAATTGCCCAGCCGCGAGGACGCCGAAGATATGGCCCAGAAATCACTCATTACCGCCTGGCAAAAACTCCATCTCTATCGATCCGAAGCCAGCTTCGCTACGTGGCTTTACACCATCGCCCGCCGACTCGTCATCAGCCATTATCGCAAGCACGGCAAAGTCACCCTTTGCGAACTCGAAGCCGCCGAATCCGTACTGGTGGAAACCGATACCCCTGCCGACGAATACCACCGCACCGAGGAACAGGCCACTCTTTGGCGCGTCGCCCGCGAAACGCTCAAAGACGAGGCCTACGATATGCTATGGATGCGCTATCGCGACCAACTCAGCATCGCCGAAATCGCCACCGCGCTCGAACGCACAAACACTTCCGTGAAAGTGATGCTCCATCGCACCCGCAAAACCCTCGCCCGCGCACTCGAAGCCGAGGCGGATGCCGAGGTCTCCGCCACAAGCGCAAATGAACTGAAATCACTGCGCACTCCAATGACCATTCTGAACCCCTGCTAATTATGTTTTGCTTTTTACAACGCTGGAATATCGACCGCGCACTTGACGAAGGCGATATACTCGCCCCCCGCACCAAAGCCCACGTGGCCCGCTGCGCCGATTGCCGCCTTCATCACGAACAACAACGCGCCATCGTCAACCGCCTTGAACAATCCGCGCAACTACCCGTGCCCAACGCGCCCGCCTTTCTCCGCCACCGCGTGATGAACGCCCTGCGCGACGAACAATCTGCGCCACTCCCCGTCCGCTGGGGCATCGCCGCCTGGGCGCCCGTCGCCATCGTGGCCGCCATTGCGATGGCCGGCATTTTGCAAACCGATCCGCAGCCCACGCCCCAGCCGAGCCCCAACCCTCCCATGGCCGAAGCACCGGCAGCGATGCCCGCGATGCCCACGATGAATCTGCAGGCCGCACTCCAAAATGTACCGAGCCAAATTGCCGCACCTTATAATCGCGAGTTGCAACATCTCCAAAACGATCTCAAGTCCGCCGGCAAATACCTCGGCGATATCGTCGGCTACAAACTCGCCTCCAGCAAGTAAGCTACATTTAACCCGCACTTCGCGCTTTGCAAAAATCCGCCGCGCCGCTTACTCTCGGCGGATGAGATTCCTCTCCACGCACTTAATCGCCCTCGTGATTTGTTGCGCCGCAAATGCCGCCGACATTTCCGATTCCCTCAAAACCATCCGCGCCGTTGGCCCCGAAGGCAAAGGCAACGCCGCCGCCGCACAAGCGTGGCAATCCCTCGCCCAAGCCGAGCCCGCTAAGCTGCCACAAATCCTCGCCGCGATGGATGGCACCAACCCGCTTGCGGCAAACTGGCTCCGCGCCGCTGTGGACACTATTGCGGGTCGCTCCAAAGATTTGCCGCAAATGGAGTTGATGAAATTTATCGCCAATCAAAAACACGACCCGCGCGCGCGGCGGCTGGCTTATGAGCTAATCAAAAATGCCAACCCAAAACTTGCCGCCAAGCTCATCCCGGGATTACTCAACGACCCCAGCGTGGAGCTGCGGCGCGACGCCGTCCAACGCGTGATGGACGAAGGCGCGAACCTGAAAAAAATCAACAAACCCGACCTCGCCCAAAAGCAATATCGCAAAGCCCTCGATGCTGCACGCGACATCGACCAAATCAAAACCATCACCACCGCCCTCCGCGCGCTCGGACAGAAGGTTGATCTCCCACACCATTTTGGTTTTCTGATGCAGTGGACCGTCATCGGCCCTTTCGACAACACGGATCGCACAGGCTTTGCAAAAATTTTCCCCCCCGAACATAAAATTGACCTCACCGCCAACTACGATGGCAAAACCGACAAAGTGAAATGGAGCCCATTCGTCACCGCAAACGAATACGGAATGGTGGACATCAACAAAGCCTATCCCGGCCCCGGCGATGGGTTGAAGGAAGTAACCGCCTACGCCTACACCGAGTACCACACCGCCGACGCGCGCGCGGTGGAGCTACGGCTCGGCTGCAAAAACGCCTGGAAGATTTGGCACAACGGCAAGCTCATCTTCGGACGTGACGAATACCACCGCGGCATGCGCATCGATCAATACAAACTAAACGTCCAACTCACCAAAGGCCGCAACACGCTGCTCGTCAAACTCTGCCAAAACGAACAGGAACAGGATTGGACCAAAGAATGGCAATTCCAACTCCGAGTGTGCGACGCCACCGGCACAGCCATCCTTGCCGCCGACCGGCCGCCCACGCCCAAAACCGGCACTGACAACAATCAACCCGCCAATCCCACTCGCAAACCCCGCAAATAGTTTTATGAAACACTTCATCGCACTCACCCTCACCCTCACTCTTCAAGCCACCGCTGCGGATTGGAAACAATTCCGCGGCCCCCAAGGCAACGGCGTCACCACGGAACAAAATTTACCGGTCACGTTAAATGAAAAAAACCTCAAGTGGAGCATCCCGCTTCCCGGCCGCGGCTTGTCCGGCGCGTTGGTGATCGGCGAAAAAATCATCATCACCTGCAGCAGCGGCATCACCCAAAACCGGCTGCACATTCTTGCGCTGAACGCCAAGGACGGCAGCCTCATTTGGCATCGGCAATTTTGGGCCACCGGCCGCACAATGTGCCACGGCAAAACCAGCGTGGCCGCGCCCACCCCGTGCAGTGACGGCAACAAAATCTTCGCCGTGTTTTCCTCCAACGACGTCATTTGCCTCGACCTCGATGGCAACCTCCAATGGCTGCGCGGCCTCACCGCCGATTACGCCAACGTCAGCAACAGCCTCGGCATGAGCAGTTCGCCATTGCTCATTGGCAGCGCCGTCATCGTGCAAGTGGAAAATGACAGCGAATCCTACACGCTTGCCCTCAATCAACGAACCGGCATCAACCTCTGGAAACTCAACCGCCCCAAGGCCGCCAATTGGACCTCGCCCGTGCGCCTCACCAACACCCTCATTGGGCTGCAATCCAAAAACGGCATCGACGCCATCCGCGCCGCCGACGGCAGCAAGGCGTGGAGCTACGACGGCGGCGCATCCACCATCCCCTCCAGCACCCTGCACGGCGGCGTGCTGTATATCCCCTCCCACGGCATCACCGCGCTAGAGCTCAATGAGGCCGATGCCGAAAACACGCCTAAAGAACTCTGGCAAAGCCGACGCCTTTCGCCCGGCACCGGAAGCCCCGTGGTATTGGGTGACAAGGTCTTTACCACCAACAACGCCGGTGTGCTTACGGCGGGAAACCTCAAGACCGGTGAACGCCTTTGGCAAACACGATTAAAAGGTCCATTCAGTGCAACCCACGTGGCCACCGCCACCCATCTATATTGTGTCAATGAAGCAGGCCTCTTGCAGATCGTGGACACCCGAGGCAAAGAAGGCGAAATCACCGGCACCCTCAATCTCGACGACCAAATCCTCGGCAGCCCCGCCGTAGGCGGCGGCGCGATTTATGTGCGGAGCAATGCGAAGATTTATAAAATTAGTGAGTAGGGAATAGGGGGTAGCGAGTAGCAATTGGCCCGAAGGGCAACCGCCCGCCAACGAATTGTAGCCCGGGCCGGTGGCCCGGGACCCGGCCCACCGGGCCGGGCTACATTAGAATGCCCTACCTAATCGCCGCCGGCCGGTTCGGCTCTTCCCGGCAATTCCAATTCGTCGGATTGGAAAAAGCTTTGGTAGAGGCGCGGGATCAGAAATTTCAACACGCTCGCCACGGGGACGGCGAAGATCATTCCGGCAAGACCGGCGAAGAGGCCGCCTAATAATACCACGATGAGTGTCTCCAAAATATTGAGGCCCAGCGCTTCGCCGACGAATGCGGGATAAAGGAAGAGTTGTTCAACAATCAAATTCATCGTCACGTACGTGGCTCCGACAAGCCCGAGCAGCGTGAGATCCGCATGGCCGGTGATGACGCAAACGCCGATAGTAAGCACCACGCTAACCAGCGGCCCGAGGAAAGGCAGCAGCACGGTGAGGCCCGCCACCATCCCGAGCGGCACGGCGTAGGGCACACCGAGCAACAGAAAAACGGAAATGTAAATTGCGGTTTCGATGATGATGATCCACAGATAACCGCGCACCCAGGTTTTGAGTTTGAAGAAAACTTCATTGATGACTTCGGCGGCGCTGCGGAGGGTTTCCTCGCTGGTGGTGGGCAGCCACGAGGTTTCGAAAAGGCTTTGCACGAGGTAATCGCCTTCTTTGGTGTCGGCGCTGTCAGCACTGTGGCGGCGATGGTACGCGGCCATTTTGCCGAGGAAAAATGAGAAGAAGAAAATCGCCAGCAGCGTGTTGAGTAAAAAATTTCCAATCGTGCCAAGGATGGAGGCCGCGGCGGCCAAGGCTTTGCCGGTGCTGCTCATCACGGATTTTTTTTCGCCGGCACTTTCGCCGGAGCCACTCATAAATTTCTCTTTTAGATTTTCAAATGCTTTCGGGTCGTCGAGGGTGGTTTTGAGTTCCTTGGCCGCATCGCCGATGAGCGGCACACCGGTGGCTTTGCCCACGAGCCCCGCGAGTTGGGTGCGGGCTTTGTCGGCGTCAATTTCCTTGGGCTTCACGCTAATCGTCACCACCACCAAACCTCCCACAATGAGCAATAGCGCCAACACCACCGAGAGCACTGTGGCATGGCACGCGCGACCAATAGCCACTTGAACGCGCTCATCTTCCGTCTCCGGTTTAGGCTTGATCTTTTTGCTTTTCCGGAAGATGCCACTCACCGTGCCCATCACCCACGCAAAGGGTTTCACGAGTAAACAATTCGCCAAACCGAAGAGCTTAGCGAGGATTCCATTTTCCAAAAAACTGCGCGTGTAACGCTGCTGCAACGGCAGGAAAAAATACGCCAGAATAAGCCCGAACAAAACCGCCTTCAAAAAAGTAGCGGTGAGAATAAAAATGCCGATGACCACCACCGATGCAATGAGGCCGGTGCTGCTGCGCACGAGCTTCATCCGGCGGTTGTGCTGCTCCAACGCGGCGGCTTCCTCGCGCTGGAAGGTTTCCTCGGGGATGCCCAACGCGCGCGCGATGCGGTGCATACAGTCTTCCTCGGCCTTGGCGTATTGGTTGTCAGCAAAGGCGGCGGTGAACAGAGCGCGCAGGAGGATTTCCTTTTCCTCAGCCGTCAACGAATCCAATCCTGCGCACACGGCGGCGAGATCGGGTTCCTTGTCTTCGGCCAGCATTTGCTGGAGCTGTCCGGCGGCCGCTTCGCCATACACATCGCGCACCAACGTGGCCACGGCCTGTTGTTCGGTGGACGACACCGTGCCATCGGCGCGCAGCACGACGACAAAAAGTTGCAGCATATTTTGCAGCAACAATTTTTCATCCGGATCGCCCGCGTGATGCGCGATGACTTCGCGCACGGAATCGACTGCTTTGGATAGCGGGTTCACCAGCGTACCGGTGGCCCGCGAAAAAAACGACGGTGTCTCCATCCCAACCTCCTTGGACGCAGCTTAAGCGCCGGACTCACTCAAACAAGGGCGCATTATTCACAGGAGAGATTTGATCCCGTTATTGTTTCAAATATCGCGCATCGCTGTCCTTGAGAAATTTGGCGCGCGCCTTGGCGGGATTGAAATCCTTCGCAAGACCGTAACGCCCAGAAACCGCGCCCGTGGCATTCGGCTGGTATGCGACTTCCGGCAGTTTGACGGTGGTGGCAGTTTCTTTTGCCTTCACTTTGCCGGCAGTGACGATGAGCAAATTATCTTTGTGCTCAAAGGTGATGCCTGCATTCTGAAAAACTTGAATATCATTCGCATCCAATTCGCGGTAAGCATCTTGGGTCATTGGTAATCGAAATCGCAACTGCTGACCTTCGAGCGTGAGATATTTCATTTTGTCGTGAGCCGATTTTTCGAGTAATTCAATGTTAGGGTCACCTTCTTCCAAGTCGCCGAACGGACCGTTTCCATTCAAAATCTGGCCGCGGATCAGGGTATTGGTTTCACGAATTATTTTTGCCGCATTGCGAACGGTGACTTGTTGCGTGGCGGAGAGTTGCCTTTTCTCATTGAGATAAAATGGGCCGTTTTTGACGGTGACACTTTTTTGAATGAGTTTGGCCAAGCCCAAAAGTTGACGCGCCTGCTCCGCTTTGGCCTTGGGTTCGATGCCCGCCTGCAGTGCGGCTTCGGCCTCCTGAATATATCTGTCGATGTCTTTGGCGTTAAATTCAAAGGCCCAATTGGCAAAGAAAAATGTGCGTTGGCCATTGACTATGGAGTGGAGTTGTTCGCGTTCAGATTCGCTGAGGCCGTGCTCTTGGTCTTCGCCGTAGATGCCTTCGTAGTGTTGCCAAATGACGAGGGTATCGGCCTTGGGATAATGGCGAAAGACGAGGGTTTGTTTTTCAAATTCAATGCAGCCGGGAAGGAACAGCACAGCGAGGCAGGTAACGAGTTTCTTCATCATGAAAAAAGAATGCGGGCGGGCGGAGCGACGGGCAAGGGGAAAACTTGCGGTGCAGCGGTTGTTCCCGTAAGGTGGCGATATGATGACGAGGGGTAAATGGAATTCAAAAAAAAGGAATTCAGCGAATTTGGTGCTGCTGGTGGCGGTGCTTTCGAGCGCGTGGGGCTGCAAGAAACCGGACTACGACGGTAACCGCGTAAAGGATGCCGCGTCGGGGCATCGTCCCAGCCAGATTGAATGGGGGAATATTTTTCTGGAAGGGAACAACAAGAAATATCCGCAAGACTCCGTGAAGGCCGCACAGTGGTTTATGTTGGCGGGCACAGAAACAAATTACACGGTGAAAAGCGGTGAATCGCGGTGGCAAGTCAACGACCGGTTTGGCATCCCGCTGGAACTGATTCGCGAGGCCAATCCGGAAGTGGATATGAACCGAATTAAGGGCGGTGAAGAAATCACCATCCCCGGCGCACGCATCGCACAGTTTAATTTGGGGATGCTCTACGAACAAGGCAAGGGGGTTAAAAAAGACCACGCGCTCGCGGCGGAATGGCACACGCGCGCCGCCAAAGCCGGGCTCGCGGATGCACAGTTTGCGCTAGGCTATTTGCTGGAAAAAGGCACCGCGAGCGGCACGGTGCTGGATACGCCGGATTTCTCGGGGGCCGTACACTGGTACAGCCGCTCCGCTAATCAGGGTTTCGGTCCGGCGCAGCAAAATCTGGCCCAACTTCATTTGAAAGGACAGGGCACCTCACGCGACCTCACGTTGGCGTACAAATGGTTTACCCTCGCAAAACGCAACGCCAAGGAATATCAAATGACACCCTCAACCAAGGCGCGGTTTAAAAAGGAATTATCTGATAAGGAATGGGCCGCAAAAGTGAAGCATGACGAGATGCTGAAGGAGACCGAAAAAAATATGGAAACCGCCACGGATCGGCTGGAGGGCACAATGCCTGCGGCAGATGTTACCCGCGCCAAACAACTGGTTGAGACCTTCGTGGCCAAGCGCGAGAAATAAACGCGGCGCGCTCGCCTGAAGACAATGGACTTTTGGAACGTACACATCCTGCCACGCCTCTCGGCAGTCGAAGTCATCGAGTGGTTCACATTTGCAGTGAACATTCTCGTCTATCTTTTTTCCAAAAACATCGCCTCACGTTACGGCGCCATTCAGGAAGAGGCGCGGATGAATTCGCGCCTGCGAATTTTGCACGGGTTTAATCTAATCGTGTTCATCACCTTCATCCTTTCAGTCGCCATCCACAGCACGCGATTCCCCGCCGAGCAAATCAGCCAAACCTGCCTCACGCTGCTGTGCGCCTACCTCGTCACCAATCTGGCCGAAGTCCTGTTGCTCAAAAGATACGGGAAGGCAACCCCCGTGATGGGATTTACCCGCCGGGTGGAAACCGCCACCTCACGCACGCTGGAATTGCTGGCGCACTTTATTATTCTGGTGGGTGCGGTGGTCGTGCTGGTCAACGTGTGGGGACTCACCAGTTCCCTGCAAACCACCGGCGTACTCGGATTCCTCGCGTTGCTGGTGTTCATCACCAAAGATTATTGGATGCGCGATTTTCTCAGCGGCATCTTGCTCATCAGCAGCGAACGGATCGAACGCGGTGATGTGATTGCTATCCCCGCCGAGGACGTGCTCGGCATTGTACTTGATATCCGCGCGCGCCAAACCCACGTGCGCGATCTCGTGCACGGCCACGACATGATGCTGCCCAACGCTTTTTTGCTCACCCACCGAGTAGATCTTTACAAACAAAACACCGGCGGGCCCTTCAAGGATTATGTCGATTTTAAAATTGCCTACGGCACGCCCGTGACAACCGTGCACGACTTTTTGCAAGCCGTGCACCAACAAGCCGCTACCGCTGGCGAAGGCATGGATGCAAATCAGGACACCCACATCGCCCTCAAAGAAAATGGCGACCACGCCGCGCGCTGGCGATTGGGTTATGTATTAAACACCCCGGAAAAATTACTGGCCGTGCGCGACGCGGTCAATCTCGCCGCTTATGAATTACAGGAAAAATTCGGCCTCGACATCAGCACGCCCACCACTCACAGAGTGGAATCACGCTCCGGCAATTTGGCCAGCACTTCGAGCAGTGTGGAGCGCACCAAGTCGCCGGATAAATCGTAGTCGCAGGTAGTCACCCACGCATCGTACGATTCGTTACCGGTGGGATGCTTCTCGCCGTGCACCACGCGGGCGAGCACTTTCTCCTCCGTGTTCGCCGGCTCAAAAGGTTCATCCGGAATCCAGCCTTTCAACCCGTGCACCACGCCGGGGCGCGGATCCACCATATGCAACGCGCAGGAATTGCTGTACGGCATTACGTAACTGTCGCACAGGCTGAAGCACGCCAGCGCCTCAGTGAATGAACGCCCCACTGCATCGATAATGCGCGCATCGGTTTGCAAAATTTCATCCGCGCTCCCGCGCACATCGCCCATGCCGTCTATGATGAATGCCGCGCGCGGATATTTTTCGGTAACCGCCTCGACTAACCGGCTCAAGTGCGCCCCTTCGTCCACCCACTTGCGATTGTGCGCGCGCAGTGTGAGCCACACCACCGGCCAACGATCGCGCAGCTCCGCCCGCATTTGCGCGTACTCGGCCGGATGTCGCTGCCGAAAGCCTTGCTGCAACGCTGCCTGCATCTCCGCGGGCATGTGCGAGCTGCAGCCCATGCGGCCCACCAACAAGGCTCGCTCCAGCACCGCATCAAAAAACGTGACCGCCCACGGCACTTCCGATTCATCCAGTGAAATGTCTTCGCGCGCTATTTCCGCAGGCAATTGTTGTGACAAGCCGAGGACATCGAATGGCCCTGTTAACACCGCCGCAGCGGCGTTGTTTTGGCTAAAGAGCTTCCACAGCATCGGAAATTCCTCGCGCAGTTGGTGACCGGCGTTGGGATGAAACGATTGTGTGAGCACCAGCCGATGATTCGCTTCATCCGCGCAGTAGGCGGCCACGTCTGCCTCGCGTCCGTGCATTAATTCCTGAAGCATGCGGCAGCTCATCGCCAGCCGCGCCGGTTCCCAGCCTTGCGCCAGCACCGGGTGCGCGTGGTTCATAATGCTCACCACCTGTTTGCGTTTGGGAAAATAAAAACCCACCAAGCGCGGTGGATGAAAACCGATGATTAAATAATGCTCCTCCGGCTCGTCGAAGCGATAGAACACCGGATTCAAAACCGTATCGCCATGGGCCGGGAGCGAACAGCGCGTGGTGATGGCCCGACCGGTCTCGAGATGGAAGGATTGCAAATAACCGCGCTGCAACAGATCGATTTGAAACCGATACACCCCGTGCCGCCAATCGGCGTGCGGGAGGTCCGGTTCCATTTCCTGCAAATGCGCCAGCGCGCGGCGTAGACCTTGCGCGTAGGGAATGTCTGTGCGCCACGGGGTGCGGTTGGCTTCGCCAAATGAAACGCCCGGGCAACTGGAAAAATCAAACGCCTCGAGCACCGCGATGTCTGTCGGCGCATCGCTCATTTGCTTATTGCGATTTCGAGGGCAATTTCCTTTGCGAAATAAGTAAGGATGAGATCCGCACCCGCGCGCTTGATGGCCAGCAGCGATTCATCGCGCGTGGCAGTGAGGTCCAGCCAACCCCGCTCAGCGGCCGCGTGAATTTGTGCGTACTCGCCGGAAACTTGATACGCCGCCAATGGCAAGTCCGTCATTTGGCGCAACCGGCAAAGAATATCGAGATACGCTCCGGCGGGTTTCACCATCAAAATATCCGCGCCCTCTGCAATATCCAGCGCGGCTTCCACCATACTCTCGCGCGAGTTGGCGGAGTTAAGTTGATACGTGCGTTTGTCGAGATACGCTCCGTCGGTGGCCGATTGGCTGCCGACGGCATCGCGGAAGGGCCCGTAAAACGCCGAGGCGTATTTTGCAGAATACGCGAGAATGGAAACGCCTGTGTGGCCAGCGGCATCCAACGCCGCGCGGATGGCCCCCACGCGACCGTCCATCATATCCGAAGGTGCCACCCAATCCACACCGAACTCCGCGTGGGCCACGGCCATTTTGGCGAGGATGTCCACCGTGGCGTCGTTGTCCACGTCCGTGCCTTCGGCGTCCAGCACGCCATCGTGACCGTGAGTGGTGTACGGATCCAGCGCCACATCGGTGATCACCAATAAATCCGGCAGCGCTCTTTTCAATTCGCGCACCGCACGCAGTACAAGACAATCGGGATTCAACGCTTCGTCGCCGGAATCATTTTTCAATTCCGCGGGCGTCACCGGAAACAACGCCACCGCGTTGATGCCCGCCTCGCTCGCCTCACGGCATTCCTCCACCAAACCCGCAATCGAATGCCGCAGCACCCCGGGCATCGAAGGCACGGGCTCAGCCTCGCCCGCGCCGTCCTTCACAAAAAGCGGCCAAATCAAATCATCCACCGTCACCCGCGTCTCCTGCAACAGCGCGCGTGTGGCCGCATTACGCCGTAGACGGCGCGGGCGGTGAACTAAATTATGGTCGGCGTCAGCCATTATAAATTAAATTGCGGGCACAAGCTCAACTCCTTTGGTGGCTGGGAAGCTACTTAATAAACGCCTTAATTTCAAGGCGTTTTCTTGTGTAACTCTTGCTAAACCGTCCCTTTCGAGGTATCTTTTTCTTATGATCAAACTTCGAGCGCCCAAGCCCAAAGGCTTCACCCTAATTGAGATGCTCGTCGTCATTGCCATCATTGGCATCCTCGCCAGTATGCTGCTCCCCACCCTCGCCCGCGCCATGGCCAAGGCCAAACGCATTCAATGTATGAGCAACCTCAGCCAACAAGGCAAGGCACTGATCATGTTCGCACTCGATAACGATGACCGGCTACCGTGGCAGCTCACCCCCAGCGGACAAGCCAACCATTTCGGCGGAAATTTCTCGCCTGATCCCGGTTCGGTTTACGGAACCCGCGACCTTAAACGCGATGTGGTCACCGCAAAAATTTTATGGTCCCCCTGCGATGCCACCCGCGAAGCCGCCAACGAACAAGCGGTTATGGATTGGAAAAGCTACAACACCCGTGATGGCCGGCCGATCCCCAACAACGCACTCAGTTACGTCTTTATCCAAGGTGGCGACATTGGTCGCCCAACCACAGTACTGGCCGCCACACGCAATCTTTCCTCGCAGGATCTCGTCACCGCCCACTGGGCCGGAAGCGATGAGGAGGATGATCAAGGCAACCCACCGCCCACCGCCATGACCAGCCTCTTCGCCGGGCAAGGCCAGATGGTTATGGCCGATGGCAGCGCCAAACTGTGCAATGACGGCGACCTCAGCAGCGCCGGCATGGTGGTTAAGCCGCACATTGAATCCATCGGCGGGGTCACCCTTGGCAAAGCCAGCACCCGCGTGCTGCATGGCTATGGCAAAACCGACCAAACCGAAAAAGTCTTGAGCGGCCTCACCGCTTCACTCGCCCGCGCTAAGGAAGAAAACAAAAATGTATACCTGCTGTTCACCGGCTCAGATTGGTGCCCCCCTTGTATGGCGTTAGAAAAAACCGTGCTAAATCATCGTCTTTGGACAGCCTTCGCTTCGGAAGGATTGGTGATTCATATTTGTGATTTCCCAATCAACCGCGGCGTAAACCCCGACACGGAACGGGAAAATGACCAACTCAAAGCCAGCTTTGGCGTGCAAAATTTCCCCACCCAAATCATCCTCAACGGCGAAACCGGTAAAGAAATACGCCGCCGCACCGGCTACACCCGCGGCCCCGTCACCCCCTACGTTGCCTGGGCTAGAGGCCAATAGTTGACTGAGTATGGGAACCGAGTCCATTCGTAACCGGCTCATCGCCGTGGGTCTGTTGATCGTTCTGGCCGTGGGCTTGACAGCGCGACATTGGTTTACCCCGGATGAGACGACCCTCATTTTTGCCACCGGCCAACGCGGCGGGCTATACCACGAGTTGGGCCAAGCCATTGCTGACGAGGTACAACAGGCCCACCCGCACCTTCGCATTCAACTGGTGGAAACCACTGGAAGCCTCGACAACGCTAATCGGTTGCGCAAACAAACCATCCACCTCGCCCTCCTGCAAAACGATACCCAAGCCGGCGCGCACGTGCGCAGCCTCACCGCTATACATCCCGAATTGCTGCACTTCCTGTGCCACCGCGAAGCGGGCATTGGTTCCCTTCGCGATCTCGTTGGCAAAACCGTTGCCCTCGGCCCCAAAGGCAGTGGTTCGGAAAAATTCACACGCGAGTTTCTTCGCTTTGCCGGTTTTAACGAAAGCCAACTCACTCTGGTAAACCTCCCGCTCAAAGAAGCCACCAGCCAACTCATTGCCGGGAACGTGCACGCACTCCTCTTCCTCTCCGGACTTGATAATGACGCCTTCAAAAGCGCCCTGCAATCCGGCCAAGTACGCCTCACCCCGCTGATCCCCCTCACGCATTCCACTTCAATTTCCCCAAATAATCTGGGTGATGCAAACGATGAAGCGCGCGCTTTGGTCGATGGATTTCGCGTACATTACCCGAATGCCTCTGCCCATACCATTCCGTTGCTGGCCTATCCCGGCCAACCGATTCAACCCATCGGCACTGTAGGTGTGAAAGCCGTACTCGCGTGCCATCCGAGTTTGCCCAATGAAATCGCCGAACTCATTACTCGCACACTTTATGGGCATCGTGCCGCCTTATCTCAAAAACATTCCACCTTCAGCAGCCTTGATGAACAAACCTCCACCACGCACCTGCAATTTCCGCTGCATCCCGGGGCGGAACATTATTTCCAGCGCACCGATCCCGGTTTTTTTGAAAAATACGTTGAGATTATGAGCTTCATCCTCACCCTGATATTGATCCTGTGGAGTGTGATCATCTGGGCCCAACGATGGTTTCTGCAACGGCGAAAGAATCGCATCGACACCTATTATGAGGAGATCGACAAAGTCATCAATCGCCTACACGACGGCACGGATTTGGAGGAGATCAACAAACTTGAAACTCAACTATTAAAAATCCGCCAGCGCGCCTTGGCCGAATTGGTGAAAGAAAAACTCGCTGCTGACGAGTCATACATCATTTACCAAAACATGCTCAACGGCTGCGAGTCGATGCTGGTGCGCCTGCGCGAAAAAATTCAGGCGTCCTCCGAAAAGGACGCCTGAGCGCAATTGATGTTCACCGGATTCAGTCCAGCCGCTTGATCCGCACATTGCGAAACGCCACCGCCGCGCCGTGGCCGGCGAAGCCGAAGTGGCCTTCGGTGCGGGTGCGACCTTTGTATTTGGCGAGAGGCGCCATCGTCTTTTCCGCTTTGCTCAAATCACAGTCGAGAATAATTTCGCCATTGAGCACCACATTGATGGTGGAGCCTTTCACGGTCACTTCCTGCACATTCCATTCACCGGGCTTTTTCAGGAATCCGCGCTTGGCGGGAAACATCCCATAAGCCGAACCGTGATATTGCGCCGGATGCAGCTTGGCATATTTCGGCGAGGTGTTGTCAAGAATCTGCAATTCGCACATTCCCACATAAGCCGTATCGCCCTGCCCGGGATAACGAATGGCCAGGCCATTGTTCCCGCCTTCTGGCAACAGGAATTCAAACCGCACCACGAAATCTCCGTACACTTCCTTCGTGTAAACCGTGCCCCCCTTGCCGGGCTTGCACCGCAGCGTACCATCCACGGCTTGATAATTCTGAACGGGTCCCGCCCAACCGGTGAGATCCTCGCCGTTAAAGATTTGTTTAAAACCCTTCTCGCCGGCATCCGCACCGAGGGCCAACAACAATGTGAGTGCAATGAATTGTTTTTTCATTAATTCAGTTCCTTGATGTAAATGTTGCGCCACGAAATTTCGCCGCCGTGGGTTTGTAGTTGAATGGGGCCGCGCTTGGGCAGGCCGCCTTTGCGGTTGAAATAATTCTCCATACGCGCGTTGTCCACCACCAGTTTGCCATTGAGATGCACGGTGACCTTTTCGCCCACCAACCGAATGCGGAAGCTATTCCACTGGCCAAATGGTTTGTCCGCCAGCACCAGCGGATCTTTGCCCTTCGCGCCTTTGCTGTTATTCCAGAGACCGCCCGAGCCTTTATCGCCGCCGATGTTGAATTTTTTTTCATCCGTGTAATCCCAAATTTGAACCTGCGGGACGCCACGCAAGTAAATCCCACTATCAGCCTTTGCCACGGTTTTGTAATCCACCCACAACTCAAAGTTGCCGTAGTTTTTCTCTGTGGTCAGGTACATCCCGTGGCCGTCGTTGATGAGGATGCCGTGCTTCACGCTCCAATGCTGATGAATGTCCTTGATGCTCTTCGCCTTTTTATCGGCAAACGCTTTCTTGTCCAGCGCCATCCACTTGGCCGGATCCTCCGTCCTGGCCCCCCACCAGCCGGTGAGGTTTTTGCCATTAAAAAGCGCCTTGAAGCCCTTGGGCGGATGGTTGAGTTCTCCCGCCGAAACGGTGAATGCTGCAATGAGTAAAACCGGGATGAGTCGAATGATTTTCATAAGATTAAATGTTTAGAAACGCCGATGATGCCCCGCCCACGAATGATTGCAAGCGCGAAGGTAGGGCGTGCTCTCCGGGCGCGCCTTGGCCAACCCCGGAGAGGCGGCCCTGCCATCACCCGATCTTCGGCAAACTTGCCGCTGCGATTGCCTGCCCGTGGCGCTTTTCCATCTCATCGGGGATATGAAACTTGATACGCTCTGCCAACTCGGGGAATTCCGCCGCCATCACTTCCTTGGAACGCGCGATGATATGCTCCCCGCCCGGGCCGGAAGTCACGCGACCAAGCAGCAGCACATACTCGAAATCATAAAACTCCGCGTAATGCGCCAGTGAATAGCCGAGGTAAATGCCGATGGCATCGTAAATTTTCAGCGCGCGTTCATCGCCCGTGTCCATCGCTGCCTGCACTTTTTTTAATTGCTCGGGCAAGCTCAAGCCGGCGTCGTACTCGATGCCCGAAGCGGGCAGCAAACGGCCCACCGCTTGTTGCGAAAAATACTGCGCGCCGCATCCGAGATCGCCACTCCATTCGTCGGCCGGCGCTTCCGGATGCAAATCAATCGGCGCGAACGCCAGCTCGCTGAGCCACGGGGTGAGGTTGCCGTCCATGTCAATGTAGCCGCCACCCTGACTCGTGCCCATCGCGATGCCGAGCACGCCGTTTTTGCCAATCGCCATTGAGCCCGCCAGCGCCGTCACTTCGCCGTCGTTAATGACTTCCAACGGCGCATTCCATTCCTCTGCGATGCGCAAAAACATGCCGCGCACTTTCGCCTCAAAATCCTCCGGACTCACGCCGCGAAAGAGCGAGGCCCATGTCACGCGATTGTGCGAGTAGCAACCCGCCGCACTTCCGCCGATGGCATCTACCCGGGGCAAATGCTCCGCCGCGCGCTTGAGCGAATCCATAATGCCTTCGTAATGATAATCCGGGTTCGGCTCGAAATAGGGATCCCAAACAATTTCTTCGCTGAACTTCACCTCACCATCAATCACCGCCGCCGCCTTGCGATCACTGCCGCCGAGATCAAACCCAATCCGGCAACCATCCAGGTGTCTTCCAATCGGACGGGCACCGGATTTCTCCGCAGGCAATTCCGTGCACCCCAACACTTCAATTGCGCGCCCATTGTTTTTGACGCCAATGACATCGTCATCAAATTTGCCAAACGCATTCGTCCGATAATATTCCTGCAACCGCGCCACATAACTTTCCGCGCCGCATAAATGAATCCGCCAACCGCCCCGTTGCCACAGCAAAAATTTCACCAACCGCT
This sequence comes from Limisphaerales bacterium, assembly GCA_014382585.1. Classification (NCBI taxonomy): domain Bacteria; kingdom Pseudomonadati; phylum Verrucomicrobiota; class Verrucomicrobiia; order Limisphaerales; species Limisphaerales bacterium. The sequence continues at coordinate 19,534 of JACNJL010000066.1, forward strand.
CCAGATGCCGAAAATTATTTCCCGCCAACGTGTGGTCCTCGGAAAACAACACCGTCCGTGAATGAAATACCGATCCATCCGCCTGCTCCAGCGCGATGCCAACCTCTGCCGCCGCGCCACTATCGCGGGCCGCCGCTTCAAAGGCACGATTCACCAGCACCGCCGGGCGAAAGGTGGGGTGCAATTCAGGAACAAACTTCGGTTCGGGCAATAAATTAGAACTACTCATTTTTTGGGGTGCGCATCCTCTGTTGTTTTGCCAGCCATTGCAAGGCTGCGGACGGGATGATTTCGTGGCCGCCCTGAAAAATGGTCACCCGTGCCGAGCCGGAATGCCGCCGGAAAAGCACGCGCTTTGCGCCATACGTTTTATCGGTCGGCAACGCATATTCGAGCGAAGCGGGCACTTTAGCCGTGCGAGTGAATTCAGAAATCTGTTTCGCGCTCAATCGATCCTTCACCGCCGCCACCAAATTAAACGCGTCCAGCGTGTGACTAATCGGCACGCTTCCGGTATGGCCATCGTCGATCCCCGCGTTGATGTCCAGCGCCACCCCCCTCGCGTGTGCGAGATAAGTGACCGGCGAGCGTTTCATAGCTTCCGCCGCTGCTTCCGATCCCGGCACGGGTTTGCCGCCGATGGATGTTTCGATTTCGCGCGCATATTTCAATTTGCGTTTTGACGTTTGCGCGTGCCACTGGGCTAAATCCAATATCGGCACCCACGCCGACACACCCGCCCAAACTTCCGGCGCCCGCCCCGCCATCAACAACGCCGCATAACCACCACCCGAGGCACCCAGCAAATAAACCCGTGTTTCATCCACCGCCCCGTTTTTCTTGGCAAACTCCACCGCGCTAAGGATATCTTTGACCACTAATTCCGATCCCGTCGCCTCCCGCCTGCGATTCGGCCCGCGAAAATTCGGGTGGATAAAATTCCATTTCTTCTCAATACACCATTTGCCGTAGAGCGAATTATTCTGCCGATAGTTGCTCGACCACGAATGCAGCCCCACCAACAACGGCCGAGGCTCGCCCCGCACGGTGGGCGCATAAAACAGCGCGGGCTGCTTTGTGTTATCGGCCTTGCTGAGATAGTTAATTTCCCGAATCTCCTGCGGCCAGCCCTTCGGCGCGGCGGAAACCGAAACGGCATACAACAATAAAACGAAAGCAGTTCTCATGCGCCCAGTGTGGCACGCCCAACCTGAGGCAAAAGAAAAATCGGCGGAACGGCAGGGACATGCTACGCACGTTCCCACCAATGAGCTTCCGTCCTTCATCACTTCCCATTATCATCCCGTCGTGACGCGCATTCGCATTGCAGCATCGGAAGAAATCGAGGAAGGGAAAACAATCACGTTTTCCTTCACGCGCGATGACCGCCCGCAGGAAGGCTTCGTCGGCCGTTTCAAAGGCAAACTCTTTGCGTACGAAAACACCTGCCGTCACATCCCCATCACGCTCGACTACGGCGACAACCGCTTCTTCGATTCCAAGGGCAAAACCCTCATCTGCCAAACCCACGGCGCCGTTTATGAACCCGACACCGGCCTCTGCACGCGCGGTCCCTGCGCCGGGGCCAGTTTGTTTGCGCTGGAAATTGTTGAGGAGGACGGCGCGGTTTGGTTTAAAGAAGAATCAAGCTAACACGCCCTTCACCACTTTACCGTGCACATCAGTCAGCCGATATTTGCGGCCTTGGAATCGGTAGAATAATCGTTCGTGGTCGAAACCGAGTTGGTGGAGAATCGTGGCTTGGAGGTCGTGGACGTGCACTTTGTCTTCGGCGATTTTGAAGCCAAGCTCGTCGCTGGCGCCGTGGGTGATACCGCCTTTCACGCCGCCGCCGGCCATCCATTGGGTGTACACATCCGGATAATGATCGCGCCCGAGCACCTTGCTTTTGGCCGTGCGCCCTTCGCGGAAGGGCGTGCGGCCGAACTCGCCGCCCCACACGATGAGCGTGTCATCAAAGAGCCCCCGCTGCTTGAGGTCCTTAATCAACGCGGCGATGGGCTTATCCATTGTTTTGCATTTGTTACGCAGACCCTCGCCGAGGCCGGTCCCCGCGCCGGTGCCGTGGAAATCCCAGCCCCAATCGAAGAGGTGCACAAAGCGCACACCTTTTTCCACCAGCCGCCGCGCGAGCAAAATGTTGTTGGCCAAACTGCCCGCGCCGGGCTTGGCGTCGTAAGCATCGAGGATGTGCTTGGGCTCCTTGGAAATATCCATCACCTCCGGCACGCTCGCCTGCATGCGAAACGCCATCTCGTATTGCGCGATGCGCGTGAGCGTCTCGGGGCTGCCGAGTTCCGCGGCTTGAATGCGATTCAAATCATTGAGCGCATCGAGGCTCTTGCGGCGCAGCTCGCGGCTCATGCCTTTGGGATTGGAAACGTAAAGAACCGGATCGCCCTTCGAGCGACACTGCACGCCCTGAAACACGCTCGGCAAAAATCCGTTGCCAAAAGAATTCTTGCCGCCATTGGGTTGCACGCCGCTGGAAATCAGCGCTACGAATCCTGGCAGGTTTTGGTTTTCGCTGCCCAGTCCGTACGTTACCCACGACCCCATGCTCGGCCGGCCCTCGCGTGCGCTCCCAGTGTACAGCAGCAACTCCGCCGGGGCGTGATTAAACTGATCCGTCGTCATCGAGTTGATGAACGCGATGTCATCCGCCTGTTTGGCCAACTCCGGAAGCGCGTCGCTCAGCCACGCGCCGCCTTGGCCGTGTTGCGCGAATTTGTGCGGCGTGCCCATCAGCTTCGGGACGCCCGAGGTGAAGGCAAACCGCCGCCCCTTTAAAAATTCATCCGGACAATTCTGCCCCTCGCGCTTCACCAATTCCGGTTTGTAATCAAACAAATCCAAACCCGGAGGCGAACCGGTCATATGCAAATAAATCACACTCTTCGCCTTGGGCGCAAAATGCGGCTTGCGCGCCCGCAACGGCTGCGAAGGATCGAACGCCACATCGGCCCGCGCGGCGCCAGCATTCATCAACGACGCAAACGCCGCCGCGCCCAACCCCATGCCGGCCTCGCCCAAAAATTGCCGCCGCGTGTGGTGTTGCAGTTGTTCGTGTTGTAAGTTCATCGGTTGATTTTAGTTCAGCAAAATTAAAAAATAAATCCTGTCGTCGGTTTCCGGATTCGCAGGCTCGTCCCTCCATGGGTTGCGCTTGGAGGGACGAGCCTGCGAGTCCGTTCGTTTAACGTTTCATAAACATCTCATCCAAATTCAAAATCACATTGCCCACGATCGTCCACGCGGCAAGCTCCTCCGCCTTCATTTCGGCGGGCAACGGCCCGAGTGGGTCGGTAGCCATTAGCTTGGCGGCGGCGGGGTCTTTTTGGTAATCAGCGCTTAACACGGTGTAAAGCGTGACGAGCCGCGCCACTTCCGCGCGCTTGGGTTCGCGGCTTAGGCAAATTTTCAGCCCAAATGCCACGCGCTCGTGTGGCGTGGAGCCACCTTCCTTCACCATCCGCCGGGCGAGCGCCTGCGCGGCCTCGATGTAGACGGGGTCGTTCATCGTCACCAACGCCTGCAGCGGCGTGTTGGTAGGCACTCGGCGCACGGTGCACACGTTTCGATTGGGCGCATCGAAGGCGGCCATCGAGGGGTACGGGTTGGTGCGACGCCAGTTCGTGTATAAACCGCGGCGATATTTGTCTTCGCCGGCGCTGGTCTTCCAGTCGATGCCGCTGCCGAACGCCGCCTTAATGCCGAGGTTGGGTTGGTACGGTTTCACCGGCGCGCCGTACATTTTGGTGCTGAGCAATCCGCTCACGGCGAGCGCTTGGTCGCGAATCATTTCGGCGGATAACCGCAGCCGCGGGCCGCGCGCGTAAAAACGATTGGCGGGATCGTTTTCAATATGCGCGGGCGTGGTGCGGGCGGATTGCCGATACGCCGCGCTGGTGACAAGCAGTTTCACAAACGCTTTTGTATCCCACTTAAGCCGCACCAATTCTGTGGCCAGCCAATCGAGCAATTCCGGATGCGTGGGCAGTTCGCCTTGCGAGCCAAATTCCTCGCTCGTGCGCACGATGCCGGTGCCAAAAATCGATTCCCAGTATCGATTGGCAATCACGCGGGCAGTCAGCGGATTCCGCTCGTCCATCAACCATTTCGACAGCGTGAGCCGGTTGATTTTTTTGTCAACCGCTGGCACCGCAAACACCGCCGGCACGCCCTCGGTCACGCGCCCTTCTTTCACTTGATAATTTCCACGCACTTGAATATGCGTTTCGCGGCCCTTGGCCAGCTCGCGCATCACGGGCACGGTGGTGGTGCCTTTCATGCCGGCGAATTGTTTCCTGGCCGTGTCCAGCTCTTTTGCCTTGGCGAGCGTCTTGGGGTTGTTGGCGGCGTAATAATCCTTGAGCCGCTTCACCTGCCCGTCATTGCGCTTGGCCGCCGGCGTGCTGAGGAGGCCGTGCACGTCCTTGGGCAGGGCCGCGTCCAGCTTCGGCGTGGCACCGGCCACGATGGAGATGATCACGTCTTCTGTGGCCTTGAGATTCTTGACGATCACCTCCACCCCATCGCCGTCATTCGCCGTAAACGGCGTCGGGAATTGCAGCAGGCCCGGCACGAAGGTGTTGGGCACCGGCACGAAGGGCAACAGCCGCGCGCCGTCGAGCGCGTAGTCCACGTTGATTTTGAAGACCTTGTTGGATTCCTGTTTCCACACCACCTTCCGGTTGGCGTCCAACACCTCCACGCGGTGCACCTTCAAGCGCTCGGCCAGACCGGAACCAGTGCGGTTCCAGAGCGCGAGCTTCTCGATGGGCAGTTCCTTGCCGAGATCCACCTCCCACCACGGGTTGTTTTCCTGGCCGGTGTGGGTGACTGTCTTCTTCGCAAAATCGCCGCTGGTGTTGCCGTCGTTTCCGTATTGGGCCGGCCCGCCGAAATCCGTGCTGCTCTGCTTGGCCTTGCCCTTGGGCGCCACGTTTTCGCCGTTACTAAAAACCTGCACCTCGGCCAGATGCAGAAACACACCCTTGCCCACATTGGTGACGCGCACGAAGCGGCCCTTCAAATCCTGCTTGCCGCGCGGCCGCAGCTTCAGCGTCACGCGCGCTGGATCCACGCCCGCCACCTGCAGGGCATCCTGTTTCCGGCCCGGCAACTGCACGGAGAGTACGTTCTTCTCACGCTTGATCCGCAACCGCTTCACCGGCACATGTTGCTCAAACGCCTTGGCCCACGCCTCGAAACCATCCAGCGCCGTGCCCTTTAACTGGCTCAATTCCTTTTCCAGCACAGCCACGCGCGCCTCGGTATCGGTCCGTTTCTTTTTCTGTTCGTCACTGAAGACACTAATAATCGGCGCCTCGTTGCGCTTGTCGCTGTCCTCGGAGTTATTGAAAATGGCAAACATCTCAAAATATTCCTTTTGGCTCAGCGGGTCGTACTTGTGATCGTGGCATTGGGCGCAGGCGAGGGTGGTGCCCATCCACGTGGCCATCGTGGTGTTCACGCGGTCGACCACCGCCACGTTGCGAAACTCCTCATCGTCCGTGCCGCCTTCGCTGTTGGTTTGCGTGTTGCGATGGAACGCGGTGGCGATAAGTTGATCGGGTGTGGGTGCGGGAAGTAAATCGCCCGCGAGTTGGTCGCGCGTGAATTGGTCGAACGGCTGATTGCGGTTGATGGCGCGGATGACCCAATCGCGATACGCCCAAATCGTGCGCGGCGGATCGTCGGCGTAGCCCGCGCTGTCGGCATAACGTGCGAGGTCCAGCCACTGCCGTGCCCAATGCTCGCCGTAAGTCGGCTTGGCCAAAAGTCGGTCGACGAGCTTGGAGTAAGCATCGGGCGATTTGTCGGCGATGAACGCTTTCACCTCCGCCGGCGTGGGCGGCAGTCCCGTGAGATCCAGCGCCAGGCGCCGAATGATTGTAAACTTGTCCGCCTCGGCAGATGGCTTCCAGCCGCGCTGATCGAGTGCTGCGAGAATGAACCGGTCCACCGCATTGCGGCTCCACTTTGCGTCCTTCACTTTCGGCAACGCCGCGCGCTTGGGCCGCACGTACGCCCAGTGCGGTTCGTACTCTGCGCCTTCGGCCACCCATTGTTTGAGCGTCGCCTTTTGCGCCGCCGACAATTTCATTTTCGATTCCGGCGGCGGCATCACTTCATCCGCGTCGTCAGCCAAAATCCGATACACCAATTCGCTCTCCGCCACATCCCCCGGCACAATCGCAAACGCGCCGCCCTTGCGTTCCTTCACCGCCTCCGCGCGCACATCCAGCCGCAGCTTTGCCTTCCGCGCCTTCGCATCCGGCCCGTGACACGTATAACAATTCTCCGACAGAATCACCCGCACATCGCGGTTAAACGAAACCGGAGCCGGCGCGGCTCTTAACGAAACCGTGGCGAACAAACACACACTCAAAATGATTGGAATTTTTTTCACCGCAAAAGAATAGTCTGCGCCCAAAAATAGTCGCTGTAAAGATTGGACAGGGTCAGCACAAGAATGATTCATGGTTGAGTGAATGATCTGGCGTGAAGAAGCGGAGTTTACGCCAAAATTCCCTTCACCAATTTCCCGTGCACATCGGTTAACCGGAATCGGCGACCTTGGAATTTGTAGGTGAAGCGCTCGTGGTCGATGCCGAGGAGGTGCAGGAGGGTTGCCTGAAAATCATGGACGTGGACGGGGTTTTCAGCGGCATTCATGCCGAGGGCGTCGCTGGCACCGTAGGTGATGCCGGGCTTCACGCCGCCGCCGGCCATCCAGGTGGTAAACGCATAGGGGTGATGATCGCGGCCCCATTGCTTGCGGTTTTTAAGATCGCCCTGCAGGAAAGGGGTGCGGCCGAATTCGCCGCCCCAGATGATAAGCGTGTCCTCAAGCAAGCCGCGTTGCTTGAGATCGGTCAACAATCCGGCGCTCGGCTGATCGGTGTCTTTGCACTGCGTGTAAAGTTCAGTGGTCACGCTACGGTGTTGGTCCCAGCCCGCGTGCATCACCTGCACAAACCGCGTGCCGCGCTCGAGCAATCGCCGCGCCATGAGGCAATTGTACGCGAAGGTGCCGCGCTCTTTCACTTGCGGCCCGTAGAGATCCAGTACGCTTTTGGGTTCAGTGGAAACATCCGTCAACTCCGGCACGCTCGTTTGCATGCGGTAGGCCATCTCATACTGCGCGATGCGCGTGAGGATTTCCGGGTCGCCAAATTCCGCGTGTCGCATTTGGTTGAGCTGCGCGAGGCCATCAAGCATCCCGCGCCGCGTGCTGCCTGTGATGCCAGCGGGATTTTTCAAATACAAAACCGGCGCACCGCCGCCGCGAAATTTCACGCCCTGAAAACGCGTCGGTAAAAATCCACTGCCCCAATAGTAGTCATAAAAAATCTGCCCGCACGTCGTGCCTTTGCTCACGCTCGTCATGGCGACAAACGCCGGCAGATTTTCCGTATCGCTGCCGAGGCCGTAGCTGAGCCACGCGCCCATCGTTGGCCGGCCGGGCATCTCGCCGCCGGAAAGAAAAAACGACACCGCCGGCGCGTGGTTCACCTGCGTGGTGTGCATGCTTTTGATGAAGCAAATATCGTCCGCCGCCGCGCCGATGTGCGGCATAAAGTTGCTCACCCACGCGCCGCTCCGTCCGTGCTGCTTGAACGGCTCAATCGGCGCGAGCATCACCTTGCCCTTTGGGTTGCCCGTCATCGTGCTAAACCGTTTGCCTTCCACAAACGACTGCGGCACCGGTTGCCCGTGCATCTGTTTTTGCAACGGCTTGTAATCAAACAAATCCGTATGCGTCGGCGCGCCATTCATGAACAGGTAAACCACCCGCTTCGCCTTGGGCGCAAAATGCGGCAACCCCGCCAGCCCGCCCAGCGCCGTCTCGCCCATCCCGTCCCGCGCCAGCAATCCTCCCAGCGCCGCGCCCCCAATCCCCACCGCCGACCGCCCAAAAAACTGCCGCCGATTGGTCATGAGCTGGTTTTCGGTGATGGGGTTCATGGTAAGGGAATGTGAGCTTGGTTTTTGACGCACATGATTCGACCTCGCTTCAATTCTCCCTTGCCGCCAGCCATTCATCCGGCGTCATGACCGTCACTGCGTTGGCTGCGCGCTTCACCATTTCCCCGTCCAAAGTGATGAGGGTGGATTGGGATGTCATCGCCGTGGCCACATAAACCGCATCGGCCCCACGCAGTCGAAGGTCTGCGGCCAAGCTCGTCGAGATGTGTGCCGCCTCCTCGTCCAGTGGATGAAAATGAATGCCAGGAAATTCGTTCAAGATGTGTCGAGTGCCCGCGACTTCCGTGGACACTTGTTTGCGACGGGCAACAGCGCCCGCAATCTCAACGGGCAACAATGTCGGTTGGTGAAGCGGAATTTCATCGGCCGCCGCCCTCGCGAGCAGTTCCAGCGACGATTCATGATTGACCTCATTGGGAAACTGAGCGCCAACCCACACATTGGCATCAATCGTCAGCACCGCTCACGGCCTTTCCGAATTTCATCCACTACCCCCGGTTCCTTGGAGGGTGAGGCCGCCTCAATTTTCCGACCGAGTTCCAACCACTTTTCTACCCACTCCTTGCCGGTCAACTTTTTGCATGACGTTTTTTCGACATCGTCCAAACCTCTTTGCAGCAATTCGGGAATCAAATCCTTCAATTTCCGGTCTTCTCGAGCGGCACGAACCTTCACCTCACGCATCAAATCATCCGGCAAATCCAGTGTCGTTTTCATGCGTCCATAAAACCATAATTATGTAATTCTGGCAAACCATAAAAATGGGTGGATATTTGGGGTTCATTCGAATTTATGATTGGAACGATGCCATTTTAAATTTGCTCGATCTGGCCAAAACATTTTGTTTCGAGGCAGGAATACTTTCTCACCGCTGCGAGGCTTCAACAATAACGCGTTTTCTCCATCTTCTTCAAATCGATCATTGTCCACCAAAATACAAAAATCATCATCGATGCTCCAATAGCCTTGATCAAAAAGCCAATGTGCATTTTTTGATAGTGCCAAACCGTTAATTGGATGACAAAGGCCTCCTTTCTTGAACTGTCTGATATGTGCCGCATCCAAAGGGCAAGATCCCGATAAAGACACCATCCGGTAATTTGTCAACGCGCAGGTGAAATCATACGCCGGTAAGACTCGAGCTGAGAATTTTGTGTCTCGCTTCCTTGGCGAATCGTTCAACACTAAATATTTGCCAGCATCCGAATCAACAATCGCCTGAGGAGGAACTTCCAAATTGCACATTTCAAACAATTCATATCTTTCACTCCCTTCAAAGTATCGAGCGATTATTGTGCGGCGAAGTTCGGCCCTGAATTCATTGGTCTGCAGGCTGATCAATAGCGATGCATCAATTTGGGCATTTTTTGCATTTTTTCGGTTGTCCGTTTTTATGCCCTCAGAATCCAGCGGAATCCAGAGTCCGTCGGAATGCATATGGAAAAACGGCAGCATCACATTGGGCCGTGTACGCCTCCGATTTGAAACTACAGTCCAATAACTATTGAAACGGAACGCCAATGCTCCATTGCGCTCGATCAATCCATTTGCAACTAAGTCCTCATCAACAAGATCACAAAGCACCAAAAGTAACAGTGGCTTGTGAGGAGCTGGACCACGAGAGTGATCAACCTTCAATCGACTGATGCACTCCAACCAACGGAGTTGTTCGCTGGAAAATTTGTTACTCACGCGTGATGACCTCGTCCAGATTCAAAATCATGTTGCACAACACAGTGAATGCCGCGTGGTCGGTGGGGTTCAGTTTTTCGTCGCGTTTGGATTCGCCGATGGCTAGCAGGGCTTTGGTTTTTTTGGGGTCTTGGGCGTAGGTGGCGCGGAGTTTCTGGATGCTCTGGAGGAGCACGGCGGCTTCCTTCGGCTTGGGGGCGCGGGCGGTGGCGAGGCGGAAGGCGTACGCGGTGCGTGCCTTGTCATCCGCTCCGCCTTCTTTTATCACACGCTGGGCCAGGGCGCGGGCAGCTTCTACATAAGTGGTGTCGTTTAATATGATGAGCGCGTGCAGCGGGGTGTTGGTGAGGCTGCGGCGGACTTGGCAGGTTTGGCGTTTGGACTCGTCAAAGAAAATCGTCGGGCCGATTATGCGCCGCCAAAAAGTGTAGAGGCTGCGGCGATATAAATCCTCGCCTTTGCCGCGGGCATATTTCTTTTTGCCAAAAGTAGCCTCAGCCCAGACGCCGGCGGGTTGGTAGGATTTCACGGAAGGACCGCCACGTTTCTCAACTAGCAAACCGCTGATGAAGAGCGCTTGGTCGCGAATCATCCACGAGGGCAAACGCTGGCGGGTCATGCGGGCGAGCAGGCGGTTCTTGGGATCGCGCTCGCGCAGCGCGGGAGTCACGCGCGAGGTTTGCCGATAGGTCGCGCTGAGCACGATGCGTTTGTGCAGCGCCTTCACGTCCCAACCGCTCTCGATGAATTCCAGCGCCAGCCAATCGAGCAACTCCGGATGGCTCGGGCGCTCGCCCTGCACGCCGAAATCCTCCGGCGTCTTCACGAGGCCAGTGCCGAAAAACTGCTGCCAAATGCGGTTTACTGTCACGCGCGCGGTGAGTGGGTGCCTGTCATTGACAAGCCACTGCGCGAGATGAAGCCGGTTAGGGGTGCCCGATTGCGCGTTCGCGCCAAACACGGTCGGCCATGCGGAAGTCACGGTCACATTGCTTGGATTATTATACACGCCACGCACCAGCACTTTGGTGGTGCGCGCTTTGGCCTGCTCCTGCATCACCATCACTTTGGGAAATTTTTTACGGAGGTCGGCGATGCGTTTTTTGGCAGCGTCGATTTTCGGTTTTTCTTTCAGCGATTGAATTTTTTCCTCCAGTTCTGAAATTTCCTTTTGTTGCGCAGCCGATGCCACCGCGAGTACGGGTGCAGTTTGGCCGCTGCCGCCGCCGCCGTTCACAGGCGTGTTATTAAAAAACGCAAACAGACCGTAGTAATCACGCTGCGTAATGGCATCAAACTTGTGATCGTGGCAGCGACTGCAGGTCATCGTGGCGCCCAGCCAAAGGGTGCTCATCGTTTCCATTTGGTCGAAAATATATTCCACGCGATTCTCCTCCGCGATGCGGCCACCCTCGCCGTTAATCATGTGGTTGCGATTGAACGCCGTCGCCAGCCGCTGCTCGTCCGTGGCCTTGGGCAACAAGTCGCCCGCGAGTTGCTCGATGGTGAATGTGTCGTACGGCACGTTGGCGTTGAGCGTGCGCACCACCCAATCGCGCCACGGCCACATCGTGCGATCGTTGTCGCCCTGGTAGCCGTTGCTATCCGCATAACGCGCGGCCTCGAGCCAGTCCCAAGCCATCCGCTCGCCGTAACGCGGCGAAGCCAACAGCCGGTCGACCACATTTTTAAATGACGATTTTGGATTTTCGATTGACGATTTCAGGAAATCATCGGCCTCTTTCAGCGTAGGCGGAAGACCGGTGAGATCGAGGGTAACGCGGCGAAGCCAAGTAATCTTGCCCGCCTCGGCCGAAGGCTTCAGCCTTTCGCGCTCCAGACGCGCGAGGATGAAACGGTCAATCCCATTGCGCGGCCACTTTGCATGGTTCACTTTTGGCAAGGCCGATCGGCGCGGCGGTTCGTACGCCCAATGCTTGCCCCACTTCGCGCCGGCATCCACCCAGGCCTTGAGCGTGGCCTTTTGCTCGGCGGTGAGCTTGAGCTTCGAATTCGGTGGCGGCATCCGCTCGTCGGGGTCGCTGGAAAAAACCCGCGCGATTAATTCGCTCGCCGCGCTCTTGCCCGGCACAATCACCTCCGCCTTCGCGTCCTTTTCGCGGTCCAGCCGCAGCTTCGCCTTACGCGCATTCGCATCCGGCCCGTGGCAGGCAAAGCAGGTATCCGAAAGAATCGGCAACACGTCCCGGCTAAAATCCGGCGCGGCTTTCGCGCCATTTACAACAAAAGGCAGCAGCAATATCGTGATGAGCAACAAGCGCGGCATCGGCGCTAGTGTGGCGGACCAACGAAGTTTGTCCAGTCGGGAGCGTCGGCAACGGACTCGCAGGCTCGTCCCTCCATAGGCGCGCTCGGACTGGAGGGACGAGCCTGCGAGTCCGCTAGATGATTCTCACGCAGAGGCGCGGAGGCGCAGAGAATTTAATCGAAGCCCAAGAGGGACGAATTCCACCTCGCCCCTATCTGGTTTAACTCCGCGCCACGGGCGCGCCGTGGCTGGCCACAGTGCTGAGGTAGGGCGGTTTCTCCGAAACCGCCTCGGCGCGCTCGGAGAGCACGCCCTACCAGTTAGTGGATTGGCGCTTGACGATAGCGGACTCGCGGGCTCGTCCCTCCATTGACAACGGGGCCGCAATGGAGGGACGAGCCTGCGAGTCCGTTAACTGATTCTCACCGCCTGCGCCGGATCATACGCCAGCGCCGGGTTCACCAACCGCGCGTCATTCCGCAAAAAATGAAAGGTCACCGCCCGGCGCGGTTGATCGCTGCGGTTGGCGGAGGATTGATGCAGCGTATTGCCGTGATGGATGGACACCCCACCACGCGGCACCGGCGCCATCAACTGCCCGTCACGCCGGAAGGCTTCCTGTTATTCGGCACCTGACATCAGCTTATTAAAAATGTCTTGACTAATATCGGATCCCCCCATTTGATCTCGCCATGCATTTTAAACCCAAATTACTACCTTATTATTATCTCTATTTTTTGGTTCGGCTGCGCTACGCCTAATTCAAAGACGGGTGCAGATTACGGCGCATCTTTAGTGCCTGCAGATTCTAACGTTGTGATGAAAGGGAGCATTGGGGAATTT
>JACNJL010000067.1 GCA_014382585.1 Limisphaerales bacterium
CCGTAACTATAACGGTCCTAAGGTAGCGAAATTCCTTGTCGGGTAAGTTCCGACCTGCACGAATCGTGTAACGACCGGACTGCTGTCTCAGAGAGGATCTCGGCGAAGTTGTAATGGCGGTGAAGATGCCGCCTACCCGCGGTAGGACGGAAAGACCCTATGCACCTTTACTGTAAGCTGGTATTGGGTTCTGGACTTTGATGTGTAGTATAGGTGGGAGACGTTGAAATCGGTTCGTCAGGACCGGTGGAGTCACAATGTGAAATACCACCCTTTAATTTCTAGGATTCTAACCCCGATTTCTCTGAAGCGAGACGGGGGACAGTGCTTGCGGGTCAGTTTGACTGGGGCGGTTTCCTCCCAAAAAGTAACGGAGGAGCGCGAAGGTACTCTCAGTATGGTCAGCAACCATACATCGAGCGTATAGGTAGAAGAGTGCTTGACTGTAAGACCGACAGGTCGAGCAGGTACGAAAGTAGGCCTAAATGATCCGATGGTTGAAAATGGAATTGCCATCGCTCAACGGACAAAAGGTACGCTAGGGATAACAGGCTTATCGCGCCCAAGAGTTCATATCGACGGCGCGGTTTGGCACCTCGATGTCGGCTCGTCACATCCTGGGGCTGAAGAAGGTCCCAAGGGTTCGGCTGTTCGCCGATTAAAGTGGCACGCGAGCTGGGTTCAGAACGTCGTGAGACAGTTCGGTCCTTATCCACCGTGGGCGCAGGAAACTTGAGGGGTTCATTTCATAGTACGAGAGGACCTGAAATGACGTACTTCTGGTGTGGCAGTTGTCGTGACAACGGCAGCGCTGCGTAGCTATGTACGGAAGAGATAAGCGCTGAAAGCATCTAAGCGCCAAGCTCATCCCAAGATAAGGTTTCCTTTGAGACTCCTGGAAGACTACCAGGTTGATAGGCCAGAGGTGTAAGCACAGCAATGTGTTCAGCTGACTGGTACTAATGTTCGATCGCTTATCTTTATCCCAATGGGATAAAAACACTTGTTCCCGTAAAAACAGAACAACCAACATAAGCCGGCAATATTGCTGGCAGGAAATCCATGCAGGGTTTTCAGAGAACACCCCGAGCACAAGCTCGGATGCAATAAACCGAGCTTGTGCTCGGATGCACACAATTTATAGGTGGCCATAAAGTGGTGGCCCGACCCGATCCCATCCCGAACTCGGCCGTCAAACACCACGTTGCCGATGGTAGCAGTTCGAAAGGTTCTGCGAGAGTAGGTAGCCGCCTTACTTTAATCAAAAAAACCGGAGCCCAAAACTCCGGTCTTTTTTGTGCCCATTTTGGAACCCCCTGGAGACTACTCCTGACTCAACTCCCCCACATTCGAAGGCATCAACTGCAGCATTGTTTTTCCCACCTTGATCCGATCCCCAAACTTCACCTTAATCTTCGTCCGCCGCAGGCCATTCACCCACGTCCCCAGACGGCTCCCCAAATCCTCAATCCAATATTCCCCTTCCTCCTCCCAAATTTTCGCGTGCTTGCGGCTCACCGATTTGTCCTGCGTTAAATCCAGCTCCGGCGTTCCCTTCGAGCTGTTCCGCCCCACCGTCACTAGCGTATGCGGCACACTCACCGATCGCGTTCTTCCTTCAAATGTACAAACAATATTCATCCGGCAAACGCGGACATTACCGCCCGCCCATCGCTGCATAAACAAAAAAAAATCCACAACACCCCCCAAGCCTTGACCCATCCCTTCCGAACCCGTAAACAACTCACCCGATGACAGCTCCCGCCACAGTTTATTTAGTCGGCGCCGGCCCCGGCGATGCCGGACTGCTCACCGTGCGCGGTGCCGAGCTTCTCGCCCGCGCCCAAGTCGTCGCCTACGATGCCCTGTGCAATCCCGCGCTCCTCAAGCTCGCCCCCGCCGAAGCCGAGATCATCTTCGCCGGCAAACGCTCCGCCGACCACGCCATCCCGCAGGACGAACTCAACTCCCTCCTCGTTGAAAAAGCCAACCAAGGCAAAACCGTCGTCCGCCTCAAAGGCGGCGATCCATTTGTCTTTGGCCGCGGCGGCGAAGAAGCGCAGGAACTTGCCGCCGCCGGCGTTCCATTCGAAATCGTCCCCGGCATTTCCTCCGCCGTGGCCGCGCCCGCGTACGCTGGAATCCCCGTCACCCATCGCGATCATTGCTCCAGCTACACCGTCATCACCGGCCACGAACGCCCCGAGAAAGGCGGAGAAAGCGCCATCGACTGGAAAAACCTCGCCGCAAATCCCGGCACAAAAATCGTCCTAATGGGCGTCGAACGCCTGCGCACCATCGCCGATCAATTGCAAAAAAACGGCCTTGCCGCCGACACCCCCGTGGCTCTCGTCCGTTGGGGCACCACCGGCCGCCACCAAGCCCTCACCGGCCAACTCGATTCCATTGCCGACGCCGTTGAACAAGCCAACTTCAAATCCCCCGCCGTGACAATCATCGGCAGCGTCGTTAAACTCCGTGATGAGTTGAATTGGTTTGAGCAACGCCCGCTCTTTGGTCAACGCGTCGTTGTCACCCGCACCCGCCAACAAGCCAGCGCACTCGCCAGCCGTCTCAGCGAACTAGGCGCCGACGTGCTCGAAATCCCCACCATCCGCATCGAAGAACCCACAGACAAATCCCCCATCGGAGATGCCATTCTTGGTTTGGGTTCGTACCAATGGTTGGTCTTCACCAGCCCCAACGGCGTGGATCATTTTTTTAAATACTTCCTGCGCGGCTTTGAAGACCTCCGCGATCTCGGAGGCTGCCGCATTGCCGCCATCGGCCCCGCCACCGCTGCCAAGCTTAAGGCGTTGCATTTGAAAATCGATTTGATGCCCGAAGATTACACTGCCGACGGCGTCGCCAGGGCGTTTGCCGACAGCGAAGATTTCACCATCGAAAACGAAAACATCTGCCTCCTCCGCGCCGAAGTCGCCAATCCTGAATTGCCCAAAGCACTCGAAGAATTAGGCGCAATCGTTGATGACATTCCCGTGTACAGAACCGTCCCCGAAACCGAAGACCGCACCGGCGCTGTCGCCAGATTAGAAGCAGAGGGCGCAAATTGGATCACTTTTACCAGTAGCTCCACCGTCGAAAATTTTGACGCTCGATTTGGCCTCAAAGAAACGCTCAAGCAACATTCAATGCAACCCATCAGCATCGGCCCCGAAACCACCAAGACCCTCAAAGCCCTCGGCACGCCCCCCGCCATCGAAGCCAACCCGCACACCATTGAGGGTGTAGTTGGAGCGCTTTTATCAAAAGTCAGCTAAGTCCCAAACCGTTCCAGCAAAACTTCAAACTCCACCCGCTGCACTTGTTGCAGTATCGCATATTCCACGCTGCCCGTTCGCGCGCCACACACCGCATCCACCATTCCGTCGGCGTCCCATTCCGTGCCTGCTAAATGTTCAAGCGATGTTTCTGCCACCAACGGCGTTACGCGTTTCAAAATTTCAGGATAAGCAGGATGCGGCCCCACGCGGTTGAACCAATATTTGGCATTCGAATAATCTGGCTCGCGGCGATGCATTATACCGTGCAGAAAACTGCCGTCGGCGTTGGGAATATCCTGCGAAAATTGGTGCGATTCATCCAAGTGATCGTGCCACAAAAGCGCCGCGCTTTGGATCAGCGCAGTTTCGCCATCCAGCGCCGCCATCACCGCATCGATCGACATGGCTTCCACCCGCCGTTCTGGGCCGAGGCCGGTGAGGTTCTCAAAATCAAAGACCGGTTTCAGTTTTTCTCTCATTGAATTATTGGGCGTCCATCACCTCGTGATAGGCGAGGTGCAGTTCGTGGATGAGTGGCGATACGGCGAGATCGTGGCCGTCCAGTGAATTGACGGGCTGGATTTCGCTCACGCTGTTGGTGAGAAACACGCCATCTGCCGTATACAAATCGCGCGGCACGGCGTTGAGTTGATGCGTGGGCAGCCCGATGGAAGCGGCCAGCTCGAGCACCATCCCGCGCGTGATGCCGGAGAGGCAACCGCTCTGCACCGGCGGCGTGATAATTTCGCTGTCCTTAATCCAAAATAAATTGCTGCTCGTGGCCTCGGTGACGTTGCCTTCGCGATTGGTGAGTAGCGCGTCATCGGCGTTTGCCACTTCCGCTTCGCGTGTGGCGAGAATGTGCGGTAGTTTGTTGGTGGTCTTCACGGTGGACATCGGGTCGTGATCGCTCAGCACTTGCGTGGCTGTGATGAGTTTGCGGGGGGGCACCGTGTCGGGGTTGATGGTTGGCGCTTCGTGCAGGCTCATCAATACGGTGGGTTCAAAATTTCCCGAGGGCGAGTAGCCGCGTTTGCCTGCGCCGCGGGTTATGTGAATACGCAACACAGCGTTGATAGAATTATTTTTCGCAATTAACGCTGTGGCGTGCTGAAGCAGTTGACCAAAATCATAACGCTCGCCAATGTGGAGCGTGCCCATCCCGTGTTGGAGCCGACCAAGGTGGCGGTCAATTAGGAATGGTTTGCCATTGTTCACGCGGAGCGTTTCAAAAATACCATCGCCATACAGAAAGCCGCGATCAAAGACGGAAATCTTCGCCTCCTCCTCGCGGAGGAACTGGCCGTTGAGGAAGACAATCACACGCGCAGTGTGCGCAACGCATGGGCATTTGTAAAACTCTTTGGTCCCCTTACGTCAACCACTGGGGAATGACTTTGCCCGCGACATCGGTGAGGCGGTAATCCCGGCCTTGGAATCGGTAAGTTAATCGTTTGTGGTCGATGCCAAATTGGTGGAGCATTGTGGCGTGAAGATCGTTAGGGTGCACAGGGTTTTCGGTGATCGCCCAGCCGATCTCATCGGTGGCACCGTAAACCTGCCCGCCTTTGAGGCCGCCACCGGCCATAGCCATTGAGAAACAGAAGGGATGATGATCGCGCCCCGTGCCGGCGGTGCGGCCATTGCGGTTTTCGCCCAGTGGTGTGCGGCCAAACTCCGCGCTCCACGACACCATCGTGCTGTCGAGCATCCCGCGTTGCTTGAGATCCTTGATGAGCGCGGCGATGGGTTGGTCCACCGCGCCGGCGTTGTATTTCAATTCGGGATCGAGGTTGCTGTGATGATCCCACGAGGCGTAAACGATGTTGATAAAGCGGACGCCTCGCTCTACGAGCCGCCGCGCGAGCAGGCAGTTGCGCGCGAAATCCTGATAGGTGTTGCCGAGTTGCCCGCGTCCGCCGCCTTTGGGTTCGGCGCGATTTAGTCCGTACGCTTTTTGGGTGGCGGCGGTTTCTCTGGAAAGATCGATCAATTCCGGTGCGGCCGTTTGCATTCGGCTGGCCAGTTCGTAACTCGCGATGCGGCTGGCGATTTCGGGGTCGTGGATTTTTTCGAACCGACTTTGGTTAAGCTGCCGCAATGCGTTGAGGCCAAGCCGTTGCAATTCCGGTGGCAGCCCTTTTGGGTTGTCGAGATTCAAAACCGGTTCGCCTTGTGTGCGGAACAGTACCCCTTCGTAAGTGGATGGCAGAAAGCCGCTCTGCCAAAGTGTGGCCCCGCCGCTGGAACCGCGCCCGGCGGTGAGCACCACGTATCCGGGAAGGTTGTTTGATTCACTTCCGAGGCCGTACGTCATCCACGAGCCCATCGTTGGCAGCCCAAACCGGGACGCGCCGCATTGCATCAGCAGTTGCCCGGGATGGTGATTGAACTCCTCCGAATGCATCGAACGCACCAGCAATAACTCATCGGCCACCGTGCCCAAATGCGGAAGGTAATCGCTCAACTCCATACCACATTGGCCGTGCGGTTTGAAGACGCGCTTGCTGCCGCGCAGCGTGGCCGTGTCCGGTTTGATAAACGCAAATCGTGCCTTGTCCAAAATCTCCTTTGGCAGCTTTTGTCCATGGCGTTCGTTGAGCACCGGCTTCGGATCAAACAGATCCAAATGCGACGGTGCGCCTGCCATAAAAATATTGATGCACGCTTTTGCCTTCGCATCAAAATGAGGCGTGCGGGGTGCCATCGGGTTAGCGAATTGTGCCCCGAGCAATCCGTCCTCCAGCAACATCGACGACAAGGCCACGCCCCCAAGTCCGCAGGCCGAGGTCGCCAGAAAATCCCGTCGCGTACTTGCTAAGTTTATTTGTTTCTTCATCGTTGTTGGAAATTACTCGCGCGTGATGAACTCGTCCAGATTCAGCAGTACGCGCGTGGTGGCCGCCCAAGCACTGGCCTCTGCGTCGCCGTTGAATATCTTGGCTTCAGTTAAATGGGTGGCGTAGTAGGCGCGGGTTTGTTTCAAGAGATTAGTCAGCGCGGCGTGTTCATCGGCTGTCGGATCGCGTGCTACGCATATTTTGAAACCCAGCGAGATGCGTCCCGCGTCAGTGGGTTCCTCCTTCAATAAACGCGTGGCCAACGCCTTGGCGGCTTCGTCGAACACTGCGTTATTTAAGGTGGCCAGTGCGGCGAGGGGGGTGTTGGAGCGGGTGCGCTTCACGCAGGTGACATTGCTGTCGGGGCAATCAAAAGTGATGAGGTTCGGATGCGGTGAGGTGCGTTTGAAAAACGTGTAAAGTCCCCGCCGATAGCGGTCATCGTCTTTGCTGGTGGCCCACTTGAAATTATTCGCATAACTCAGCGAAGCCACGCCGGAGGGCAGGGGAGGGAAAACGCTGGGCCCGCCAATCTTGCTTGCGAACAACCCGCTTGCGGCGAGGTTGAGGTCGCGGATGATTTCCGCCTCCACACGGAAACGGTTTTGCCGGTGTAACAGTAAGTTGCTGGGATCGCGCTCAACCATTTCCGGACGGTGGGCTGAGGACTGGCGGTAGGTGGCGCTATTGACGATCAGCCGAATCATTGCCTTGCGGCTCCACTTGCGTTTCACCAACTCCGCCGCAAGCCAGTCGAGCAGTTCAGGATGTGTAGGCGCATCGCCGCGCACGCCGAAGTCATTTAGCGTGCGCACGATGCCTTCGCCAAACAGGTTGGCCCAGATTTGATTGGCCGTGACGCGCGGCACGAGTGGGTTTTTGCC
The DNA here is from genome assembly GCA_014382585.1 of Limisphaerales bacterium. NCBI lineage: Bacteria > Pseudomonadati > Verrucomicrobiota > Verrucomicrobiia > Limisphaerales > Limisphaerales bacterium. The sequence goes on from JACNJL010000067.1 coordinate 7,009, forward strand.
GTTCACCAGCCAGCGCGCGAGGTCAAGTCGATCACCGTCTGCGCGGTTGTTCGATTTGGGGAGCGTGGAGAGGGTGTCGGGGGAAACTTTATCGCGCGGCTGCTTGAATTCGCCTCGATGCATCACGTGTGTGGCGCGAGGGGAATTGGTGCGCTGCGAAATCACGCGCACACTCATCAGCGGCGATTTGGGTGCGGGCTGTTTCAACTCCGCCTGCAGCTTGCGTGCCTCGGCATCTTGATCTCGAAAATAATCCAACAAAGTCACCGCCTGCGCGGGAGTGCGCTTGCCGGGCTCGATGTTCAGCGTCTTGACTACTGCCGCCGGAATGCCATCGCCCGCCGATTGTCCCGTGCGCGCGGTGATGCGGAAGCGGCCGAGCGTGTGCCGGCTGCCGTACTGTTGTTCGAGCACGACTTGAATTTTCGTGGTGCCTTTGAAGGGAATCGCCTTCGCAGTTGTGAGAATCAAATGGTGCGGCTTGCCAAATTGCGGGCCGATCGCCCAGCCGGTGCCTTTATTGCCTTCCCCGATTTTGCCATCAATGGCGTTGCCGGCCGGCCACTTGTCCTGTGCAAAACCCGCCCTCGCGCCTGAAAGTTTCACGCGATGTTTTTTGGCATCAAATGTCGGGCCATCCGTGGCGTACACGCTTATATTATTCAAAACAAAATTTCCGTGAGCGGTGCGGCCGGGGCCATTGGCGTTCAGCGATTTATCGGGCAACGCTTCAATTTTTAGGCCGGTGATTTTCCGGGTGTCAGTGGAAAACTCCAGCGTGTAATTGGCTTTGGGCGGGTTGGCCCCCGTTACCAAAAAGGAGCCATCCGTTTGGGATTTGAATTGGACGTCCTTTGGTCCTTTCTGGGTGATGGGTTTGAGTGGGTGAAAGGCAATCGGTTCGGCAACGCGGGCGTCTATTTTTGCGCGCAATTGTTGTTCAAATTTTGGGAGTTGCGTTTTCAACGTTGCATCACGCGCGGCAATCTTGTTTTGCAATAATGCTATGCGTTGGTCATGCGCGGCCTTGGATTTGAGCCACGATTCGTATTCTCTTTTAGAGCGAGGAACATCAGTGTTGGTTTCATCGCCGTTGTTGAAGTACGCGAATAACTGGTAGTATTCTTTCTGTGTGAATTGGTCGTACTTGTGCGTGTGGCAGCGCGCGCAGGTGGCGGTGAGTCCCAGCCAAACCGCCCCGACCGTTTCCACGCGATCCATTACCGCGGCGACACGCCATTGTTCCTTGTCCGTGCCGCCTTCGGTGTTGGTTAAAGTTTGGCGATTAAATGCGGTGGCGAGCTTTTGCGCGTCGGTGGCATTGGGGAGCAAATCGCCGGCGAGTTGTTCGATGGTGAATTGGTCAAATGGAAAATCTGAATTAATCGCGTCGATGACCCAGTCACGATAGCGCCATGCGTTCATGCGTGGCCGATCTTTTTCAAAACCATCGCTGTCGGCATAGCGCGCCTTGTCCAACCAATGGCGGCCCCAGCGTTCGCCATAGTGCGGCGAGGCCAGCAGACGGTCGACCAACTTGCTGTAGGCATCGGCCGATTTGTCATTCACAAAAGCATTTACTTCCTTCGGTGTTGGCGGCAGACCGAGTAAATCATAACTGAGTCGCTTAATGAGCGTGGGGCGATCCGCAGCGGGGGAGCGTGGAACGCTGGCCGCTTTTAGTTTTGCATAAATGAACCAGTCAATTTGGTTGCGCGCGGGCGTCTTGCCGTTCACTGCGGGCGGTTTTGAGTCCAGTGGGCGATAAGCCCAATGCTGACTCCATCGTCCGCCTTCAATAATCCACTGCCGGATCTTGGCAATGTCCGTTGGAGGCAGTGGCTTGCCTTTTTCGGTCGGCGGCATTTGTTCGTCTGCATTGGTGGTCGTGAGGCGGTAAATAAGAGCGCTTTGGTTTGGCTTGCCCGGCACCACGGCGTGTTCGCCGGACTTTAATTTGGCCAGTAAACCGGCTGAATCGGCGAGGTTTAAACCAGCCTTTTGCTTATCTGGCCCATGACATTCAGTGCAGTGCTGGGCAAAAATGGGCTGGATTTCCTTTGCAAAATCAATGGGAGCTGCGTTGGATGAGGCAGGCAAAAATACGATTACAAAGCAAAAAATCCGGAAATCAGCGGTTTTTGTGAATAAATAATCACTCATTGCGTTCTTTTCTTTAGACTTTTCAGCCCAATTCCGTCAAATTAATTGTGCCTTGAGCACCGCGAAAAAAGGTTAAAAAACCAGCGCGATGGTACGAAACGTGCTACTTTTAAGTATGATGAAGAAACTGCCACAGGTATTCATAGGGTTCGTTCTCGCAATGTCCAGCGCGCAAGCCGCGGTTCCCGGTGCGTTGCCACCTTCGAATGTGCCGAGCCCCGGCGGAGGGTTGCCTACTCAAGGCGGGGGCTTGCAGCCAATGAATATGTCGCCCAGTCAGGCGCTTCAGGTGTTGTTGCAATCCGGTTTCATGGCGAAGCCTCATTACAACGGCGTGCCTGATCCCATTGCGACGCGCAATGTGATGATGCGTGGGCGCAATCGGAAACAGATTGCCCAGAAACTGCGCAATATCATAATTCCGCGTTTGGACAATGTGGATAATTTCAACATGACTGATATCGTTCAGGTGCTCAACTCACTCATCAAGGCTAACGACCCCGATGGGGTTGGCGTTAATATAATTATCAACCCCTATTTAACACCGGGTTCCCCCAATAACCAAGGCGGCGGCGGTGGTGCTGCAGGTGGAGCTGCGGGCGGTGCCGCAGGCGGTGGCGCAGGCGGCGTGGATCCGTTAACGGGTTTGCCCACTGGTGCCGGTGGAGGTGGCATTGGAGGCGGAGGTGCGGGTTCTCCTCAAGTTGATCCCACCACGGGCTTGCCTGTGGGTGGCGGTGCGGCGGGGGCTCCCTCTGCAGGAGGTTTGCCCGGCGGTGGAGCCGGCTTACCTGGTGGTGGAGCCGGTTTGCCCGGCGGTGGAGCCGGTTTGCCCGGTGGTGGCGGAATGGCTGGCGGAATGGCTGGCGGAATGGCTGGCGGAATGGCTGGCGGCGGTGCGATGCCGGGAATGGGGGGCGGCGGTGCAGCGGGTGGTGGCGGTGGTGCCATTACTGCAGCATTTATGCCGGAGAGGGTACAGGTAAGGGGGCTCACTGGAGCGTTGCACAACCTGACTGCTAAACAGGTGCTCGACATCGTAACGATGTCTTTTGATTATCCGATTCAATATGTGATTCTCGATCAGGGAATTGTGTTTGTGCAAAAACCCGCTAGTCAGCAGGGCTACTTCACGCGCACTTTTAAGCTAAACCCGAGTGCGGTGCTTGGTTTTCCGATGACCGTGCAGGGCAATGGTAATGGAGGCGGTCAGGGTAACGGCGGCGGACAAGGCGGCGGACAAGGCGGCGGTCAACCCGGAGGTGGGCAAGGCGGCGGTCCTGGCATGGGTGGCGGCGGTCCCGGCATGGGTGGCGGCGGTCCCGGTATGGGTGGTGGCGGTCCGGGTATGGGTGGCGGCGGTCCCGGCATGGGCGGTATTCAGCCCCGACAATTTAATGGATTTACAGGCCGGAACCAAGGAATCGGGCAGGGTTTTGTTCCGCGTGGTTCTCAGGGAGTGAACCGTTTCAATGTACAGCCGTTTAATCAGCAAAATTTTGGACTGAACCGAAGCTTTCAGCGCTTCAATTCGCTCACGCCAGGATACGGTCAATCACGTGTCCGTGGACGTCAGTAAGGCGGAAATCGCGGCCCTGATATTTGAAGGTAAGCCGCTCGTGGTTTAGGCCCAAGAGCTGCAGGATAGTGGCATTGAGATCATGGATATGCGCCGGGTCTTGTGCCGGCTGATAGCCTAGCTCATCTGTTTCGCCATAACTTGTGCCGCCTTTTACTCCTCCGCCGGCGAGCATCATGGTGAAGCCTTCTTTATGATGATCGCGCCCCACGTTTTTCCCAGCGCCGGCATTGCTCTTGCCTTGTAACATAGGGGTGCGGCCGAATTCGCCACCAAGTACAATCAAGGTATCATCGAGTAATCCGCGTTGTTTTAAATCTGCGATGAGCGCGGCGACAGGACGGTCAAGTTGTTTGGCTTTATTGGGGATGTTATTGAACACACCGCTGTGGTGATCCCAACCTTGGTCGAAGAGTTGGATGAAGCGTACGCCGCGTTCTACCAACCGCCGCGCGAGCAGGCAGTTGTTGGCGAAACTCGGCTTGCCGGGCGCGGTGCCGTAGCGTGCGTGGGTGGATTTCGATTCCTTGGTGGTGTCCATCAGTTCCGGCACGCTTGTCTGCATTCGGAAAGCCAGTTCGTACTGCGCGATCCGCGTGGCGATTTCCGGGTCGCCAACTTTCGTCAGTGATTGTCTGTTCAAAAAATTAATGCCGTCGACTATTTCGCGCCGGTCTTTGCCGTTGATGCCTTTGGGGTTGGACAAAAATAAAACAGGATCGCCGCTGCTACGAAATTCTATGCCTTGGTGAACCGTCGGTAAAAACCCGCTGCCCCACAGGCTGTTGCCGCCGCCGGCCACGCTGCCGGTGATCATCACCACGTAACTGGGGAGATCCTGGTTTTCTGTGCCCAGCCCGTAACTCACCCAAGAACCGATGCCCGGCCGCCCGAATTGGCCGAAGCCTGTGTGCTGAAATAGCTGCGCCGGGGCGTGGTTGAAGTGCTCGGTTCTCAGAGATTTTACCAGGCAAAGTTCATCGGCAACGCCGCCAAGTTGAGGCAGGTGTTCGCAAAGTTCGAGGCCCGACTGTCCGTGCCGGTTGAATTTGAACCGGGTGCCCAACAGCAATGGATGTTCCCGGATGAAGGCCAACTGTTTCCCTTTGAACATGTGATCCGGACATTTTTGGCCGGTGCGTTTCACCAATTCTGGTTTGTGGTCGAATAGATCCAGCTGCGACGGGGCGCCGACGAGGTGAATGTAGATCACGTGCTTCGCGCGCGGTGAGAGGTGCGGGCGTTGCGCGGTGGTTTCGCCCTTTAAGGCCGAAGCCAACGCCATCGCTCCGATGCCCGCACCCGTGTGCTTAAGGAATTCCCGACGGGATTCGGTGAGGTAAAATTGTTGGCGGGGGTTCATCACTGCTTGGTAATTGTTTCGTCGAGATTCAGTAAAATATTTGCGACGTAAAACCATGCGGCCAGTTTGCCCTTATCCAAATTATTTGGCGGATTCCAGCCCTTGATACTGTTGACAATTGCGGCAGCTGCTTTTGGGTTCTTCTCAAAATACAGATTGCGTTTCATTAGGAGTGATTTCACAAAATTCAATTCTGTTTTATGTGGTGAACGGGAAAGCGCGGTCTGAAAAGCAAACGCAATCTTCGCATCTGCCCCGTGGTTTTCGTTGCTCAAAACCCGAGCGGCGAAGGCTAGCGTCATCTCGACGTATGCTTCGTCATTCATCAACGTGAGCGCTTGGAGCGGGGTGTTGGTGCGTGGGCGTTGCACCACGCAAGCGCCTCGGTCGGGGGCATCGAAATTGACAAAACTTGCATAAGGTGCGCCGCGTCGCCACACGACGTACACGCCACGGCGGAAACGGTTCTCATCGGTGGCCACGTTGAATTTGGGTCCGTTGCGGCCAACGTGCCGCCAAATGTTTCCTGGTTGCGGCGGGTAAATCGGCGGGCCTTGCATCTTTGTGCTGAGCAATCCGCTGATGGCCAGGGCATTGTCGCGGATCATCTCCGCGCTCATTCGAAGGCGCGGTGCGCGGGCGTAGAATTTATTAGTCGCATCCGCCGCCAATAGCGTCGGAGTCACCCGCGAAGACTGCCGGTACATGGCGCTCATCACAATTTGTTTGTGAATGTGTTTCATCGACCAGCCGCGCTCGACGAATTCCACTGCCAGCCAGTCGAGTAAATCCGGATGCGTCGGTGGAACAGATTGTGTGCCGAAATCCTCCTGCGTCGCCACGAGGCCGCGCCCCATCAATTTTGCCCACCAACGATTCACCGTTACGCGCGCAACCAACGGATTATCCGCATCAACGAGCCAACGCGCGAGGCCGAGGCGGTTGCGCGGCCAATTCTTTTTAAAGCCATGCAGCGCAGTGGGAGTTTCGCTGGTCACCACATCACCAGGGGAAAGATAATTGCCTCGCCGCATCACGTGCGTTTCGCGCGGCTTGGCCTGCTCCACCATCACCAGCGTGGTGTGTGGCTTGAGGGCGTTGATTTGCTTGTCGAGCGCCAACAGTTTCAGCTCCTCTTGGTTTAAGATTGGATATTTGACTTTGAAATGATTTTCCAGCGTCGTCTTTTCTTTTTTGGACCAGTTTGCTTTGCGAAGAATGGCGGCGATGTTCTTTGGCGGGTTTGGTTCATCAGCCAAGCCTTTCCGTAAACCATCCACTTTCTTTTTCAAGGCTTCCCTTTGGGTGTTCAGCTTTTGAAGTTGGGTTGCCGTCGTTGCCTTAATCGGAAGTTCCATCGTCGGCCCATAAAAATCCCACGTCACCCCATTGCCCAGTTGCTTCACCTCCAGCGGGGTGTTGTTGAAAAACGAAAACAGCGAATAATAATCCTTCATCGAGAAAGGGTCGTATTTGTGATCGTGGCATTGTGCGCATTCGAGGGTCGTGCCAAGGAAAACGGTGCCTGTTGTGTTCACGCGATCGACGACCTGATTGAAGCGGTTTTCTTCCGGGTGTACCCCCGCCTCGACGTTGCACGTTGGCGTACGATGGAAGCCTGTTGCGATTCGCTGCGCCGCGGTGGCTTTTGGTAGTAAATCGCCGGCAATTTGTTCGATGACAAATTGATTGAATGGCATTCCTGAATTAAACGCATCAATCACCCAATCGCGATAGGCCCAACTGTCGCGGAGCTGGTCGGCTTGGAAGCCGTTGCTGTCGGCGTATCGTGCGAGGTCCAGCCACGGCCGTGCCCAGCGTTCGCCGTAGTGTTTAGAGTTTAGAAGGGCATTGACGATTTTTTCGTAAGCTGTATCGCTGGGGTTGGCAAGAAAGGCATTCAACACCGCAGGCGAAGGCGGCAAACCGATGAGATCCAAATGCACGCGGCGCAGTAATTGCTCTGGAGGAGCGGCGGGTGAAGGTTTAATCCTGTTGGTCTCCAATCGGCGAAGCACAAAAAAATCAATCGCATTGCGTGGCCATTTCGAATCCGTCCGTGGCAGGGCGGGGCGTACTGGTTTTTGATATGCCCAATGGCGGGTGGCCCGGTTGGATTCGGCACCAGCCATCGCCGTTGCTATCCACAAAAACCCCATAAGGATGCAGGTGCGCATAAGCTAAAATTCTATGACATAGGAGCCTTTGGGGCAATCCCGGTCTTCGCATTTCCCTTGAATAACCGATCCTTCGCGGCAATCTTAAAGCTATGAAAGCTCCCCTGCTTCCCAAGTTCCTTGGTTTCTTCCTTTTGGCTTCCCCGCTTGCCGCGAATGATTGGCCGGCGTATCGCGCGGATGGGCATCGCTCTGCGGTGACCACTGCAAATCTTCCTGCCAAATTGTTTCCGCATTGGACGGTTCAGTCCCGGCACTCGCCGCGCACGGCTTGGCCTTTGCCGGGCGAGGAAGCGCCGCGGATGCATACGGACCGCGCGTATCACGCGGTGATCACCGGCACCACTTTGGTTTTTGGAAACAACGTGGATAATCACGTGCACGCGCTCGACACGCGTACTGGCGAAGTGAAATGGAGCTTCGCCACCGAAGGCTCGGTGCGCTTTGCGCCGATGATTGACGGCGAGCGAATTTATCTTGGTTCAGACGACGGCTATGTCTACTGCATCGACGTCGCGAACGGCGCGCTGATTTGGAAGCATCGGATGGGCCCGAGCGGCGAACGCATCATTGGTCGCAGCCGAATGGTTTCCGTGTGGCCGGTGCGCACCGGTGTGTTGGTGGAAAACGGAGTGTTGTATGCCGCTGCCGGTGTGTTTCCTTACGAGGGACTTTATATCAAAGCCATCGACACCAAGACCGGCAAACCGATTTGGGTGAACGACACCGCCGGCGATCAAGCGTGGGGGATGCAGTACGGCGGTATGGCGCCCCAAGGATATCTCGTGGCCTCGGAGGACACGCTGTTCGTGCCCGCCGGTCGTAGCATGCCCGCGGCATTCGATAAACGCACCGGCAAGTTTAAACGCTTTCTGAGTGGCGGCGGCAAGATTGGGGGTTCGTGGGCCGTGATGGACGGCAATAAATTGTACGCCGGCATTGGCAATCAGGGCACCGACACCAAAGTCGAATTTGATGCCGAGAGCGGTCGTAGTCGTGGCGACCAATTTTCGCGGTATCCCTCCATTGATATGGTGCTCACCAAAGACATCGCGTATATCGCCACGCAAAAGGCTATATACGCCATCGACCGCGCCGCCAATCGCAAAGCAAATTCCGACGTGCCCGCGCTGGACAAGGAATCCGGCGCGCTTGCCAAAACGATCACTGCCATTCGCAAACGCCACAAAGCGGCGGCCGATAAACCGGAGGAATTGAAAAAACTCACGGCTGACCTCGCTAAAGCCACCGCGCGCCTCACCGCCATCGCCAAAGAAAAGGCCGCGCTCAATGCCGCGCGTGTGAAATGGGACACCCCCCGCGAAGGTCTCGGCCCGATGGCGCTTGCGGGCGGCACGCTCTTCGCAGCTGGCAAGGGCTTCGTGATTTCGATTGAAACGGCTACGGGCAGGCTTGTGATGGATCATGCCATCAAAGGTCACGCAATCAGTCTTGCGATTGCGGATGATCGCTTGTTCGTCAGTACCGACAATGGGGCGATTCATTGTCTCTCTCCGCGCGCGGTGGCGGCTGGCGAGCGTGTGATCAAAGCATTATCCACTGCCGGAAATGTTTCTGCCAAAATAAAAGCCGCCACTAAATCGGCATTGGATTTGGCAAAAGTGGATCGCGGTTGGTGTCTTGTGGCCGGTGCGCGCGATGGCAGCGTGGCGGAATATTTGGCAGGGCAAACGGCGCTCAATATTGTGGTGGTGGAGCACGATGCAAAACGCGTGAAGGCGATTCGCACGCGATTGATGAAAGCCGGCCTTAATGGGAGTCGCGTGGTTGTGTGGGACGCACCGTACAGCGATTTGCCGGATTACTTTGCCAACCTCATTGTTTCCGAGCGTGCGATGTTGGGTGAAGAATTGGATTTGCCGGTCGATGAATTGGCCCGTGTGCTGCGGCCTTCGGGCGGGCAACTTGTGTTGGGCTCGGTTAAGAATTGGCCCTTGGCGAGTGTGCACAAAATCGCTGCCGGTCTCAAAGCCAACGCGCAGGCGAAGACCGATTTGGTGCTCACTAACGAAAGGCTTCATTTCACGCGGGGCAAGCTCAATGGCGCGGGCAGCTGGTCGGGGCTATACGGAAACCCCGCCAACACTTCCTCCACGCCGGATACATTGGTGAAAGGCCCGCTTGGCGTATTGTGGTATGGCGAGCCGGGGAGCGAAGACATGGTGGATCGCCACGCACGCGCGGCCAGTCCGTTGGCCATCAACGGCCGACTCTTTATGCAGGGGGCGGAAGTGGTGATGGCGTACGATGCGTACAACGGCACGTTTCTTTGGAAACGCAACATCGATGGCGCAGTACGTGTGAAGGTGGATGTGGATGGTTCGAACATCACGGCCACGGATGACGCGCTTTTTGTGGCTGCGTATAACCGCGTGCTGCAGCTCGATGGGCAAACCGGCAAAACAATTCGCGAATTTCCTGTGCCGCGCAAGGAAGGCGGCAAGGCGTTGCGTTGGGGTTACATCGCAGTGCACGGCAATATCCTCATTGGCACGGGTGCTACACCATTGGATAACGAATATGGTTATCTGTGGAATTCACTCGTGAAAGATGACAAATGGGTGCCGAAGGCTGATGTGCCAAAGCGCGCGCTGGACACGTTGCAAAAGCGGAGGAGCAGTTACGAAAAATTAACGGCTAGTTATGTCTCTCCCGATGCCCGTGCGTTTGCCTACTTCAAGCGCGCGGGTTGGCACTGGCATCCCATGAATGAAAACCCTCCAAATTGGTTGCCTGACCACAATCCCTCACCGGTGAGCGATACGATTATGACCAGCGAAAAAGTGTTTGCGTATGACATCACCACCGGCAAAAAACTATGGGAGCATGAGGGCAAAGCCATTCCGAATATTTCTGTGGTGATCGGTGACAATCGAATCTATTTTTTGAAAGACGATCTCAATGCCCGCGAGGACGCACAGGCGAAAGCAACCACGGAGGCGAATATTAGCAGTGGGACTTTTGTCGTCGCGCGCGAGGAAAAAATGTTGGAGAAGGATCGCGATTATCGCCGCGTGATGTGTCTCGATGTCAAAACCGGCGGCGCGTTGTGGAGCCGTCCGTATGACCTCACCGGAAGCGGCGGCACCAAGCTCGGGCTGGCATATCAATCCGGTAAGTTGCTGGCGTTCGCCCATTACAGCAATCACGACGAGAGACCGTTTTCGAAAGGCCAGTTGAACTGGCGGCGCATCACGGTGATTGATGGCGGGGGAGGCAGTTTGCTTTGGAGTAAGCCGCTGAATTACCGACGCCGGCCGGCGATTGTTGGCAACACAATTTACATCGAGCCGCTCCGGTGCGACTTGGCGACCGGCGAAATCCAAAAACGCAAACACCCCATCACCGGCGAATCGGTGAACTGGGAATTCCTGCGCCCCGGTCATAGCTGCGGCATTGTGACCGCTACGCCGAATAACATTTTTTTCCGTTCCTTCAGTGGCGCGATTGTAAACACTAAAGAGGACACTGGGTTGCAACTCTTCGGTGGCATTCGGCCCGGCTGCTGGAACAGCATGATTCCTGCCAACGGCCTGCTCAGTATGCAGGAAGCCAGCGCGGGCTGTACCTGTAGTTACTCGTTGCGCACCACGGTGGTGCTGAAAAATAAACCGCAGAAAGGCCACGCAGAATGGGCGGTATTTATTTCTCAAGAGGCGACCAAACCGGTGAGCCATTTGGCCATCAATTTCGGCGCACCCGGCGATATGCGCGATCGCGAAGGCACGGTGTGGTTCGGCTATCCGCGTCCAAGCACAGTCAATGGTCAGGGCTCTTTCGCCAACTACGGCATCAAGTTTAACCTTGCCGAAACGGGCAACATTGAAGTCGTTCAACGCGATTGGCGCGGCGTGACCTTTGCGGGCACCGATAAGCCGTGGGTGTTCACCAGCGGCTTGAAGGGCGTGACAAGATTGAGTGTGCCGCTTTTGGAAAAAGACGCGAAAGCTAAATACACCGTTCGTCTGGGTTTCACACCCTTGCCCAACGATGCCGTGGGAAGTCGCGTTTTCGATGTCAGACTCCAAGGCAAAACAGTTTTGCAAAATTTCGATGTCGCCAAGGCCGCTGCGATGGGAACGGCGGTGGTGCGTGAAATTAAAGGTGTGGAGGTCACGGAAAATTTATTGGTGGAGTTGACTCCGCCGGGATTGAAAGGTGCGGCGGCGATTGACGTGCATTCAAAGCTGCATCATCTCGGCGATAACGTGGTGGCGGCCTGGAAGGAATCCTCGCCCAAGCCGGAGGGGTTTGTATTGACGATGCCGTTTGAATTCAAGGGCGCTGACGAAACTTACTCGCTGGCCATTTCACAGCGGGACGTCAACAACGGTTGGTGGGTTGTGCTAAACGGCCGCGAGATTGGGCGTTTGCGGAGGGATGCTGCTGAGCAGGTGGTGCGTGTACCGGTGCCGAAAGGCGTTTTGAAAAAGGGCGCAAATGTGTTGGTTGTCCGCCGCGATGAAAAAAGTACTGACGACATTGAAGTGGGTCGCGTGCAGTTGGTAGCGGGCCATCCGGCATCCACGGTGATTCAATCCATTGAAATCATTCGCGAAGATCAAAAGACCGCGGCAAAGCGCTGACTTGAAAGTCGACTGATTGCCAAATAGAGTCCGCTCTTTCCGGTGACTGATAACGAACATCAATACGGCGCGCGTGGTGGTAACGGAATGCTTTGGCTCGCGCTCACCGCGTTAGCCATCGGTTGCCTCGCGGTTTTCCTGCAGAATAAATTCACCGACAACCCTTCCTCCGGTTCGCGCGCTGGGCAGGCGAAAAGTCTGACCGTGTATTGCGCCGCCGGCGTTCGGCTCGCGGTGGAGGAGGTGGCGAAGCAATTCGAAACCGAAATGGGCGTCACCGTGAAGCTCGAGTACGCTAACAGCGGCGTACTCGCCAACCGCCTTAAAATGGATAAGAAAGGTGGCCTCGCCATTGCGGACGTTTACATTCCCGCGGATTATTCCTACACAGAAAAAGCTGCGGCCGATGGTCTCACGCGGGAATCGTTGCGCGTGGCTACGTGGCAAGTGGTGCTTGGCGTAAAATCGGGTGCAAATATCGATGTAAACAATTGCGATGATGTGTTGAGTTCAAATTTGTCTTTTGTCATGTGCGACCCGCTCGCGGGTGTTGGCAAAAAAACCAAAAAAATGCTCGAGCAATCCGGCCATTGGGCGGCCATCAATCAGGCGAAGGCGTCTTCCTTTCCCACCGTCACCGAGGCCGCACTGGCGGTGAAAGAAAATGCGGGAACGCAAGCTGCGTTTGTATGGGATTCCGTGGCGCGCCAGCATGGGCTGCGCGTCATCGAGTTGCCGGAACTCAAAGCAAGCCGCGCAAACATTTCTGTGGCGGTGACGGCTTCAACGGATCGGCCGACATTGGCGTTGCAGTTCGCGCGTTTTCTCGCCGCGCCGGATAAAGGCGGGAACGTGTTTGCGCGTCACAAATACCGGCCGCTTGCCGGCGATGCGTGGGCCAAGGTGCCGGAGCTGCGCGTAGATTGCGGTGGCGTCAATCGTGAAGCGGTTGAAAAAACCATCCGCGAATTCGAGGCGCGTGAAGGCTGCGTCATCAACATGGTTTACGCTGGGTGCGGAACGCTCGTTGGCAAAATGCAAACCGGCGAAAAGGGCCTGCCCGATTTGTTTATGACCTGCGACGCCACCTATCTCGAAATGGCCCAAAGCAAAATGGGGAACCCGTTTGGGCCGGATTTGAATATTTCCAGCACGCGCATTGTGATGCTGGTGGAACGCGGCAATCCAAAAGGCCTCCAAACGCTTGCCGACCTCGCGCAGCCTGAATTGCGTATTGGTGTGACCGAGCCCAAGGCCAGCACACTCGGCAAACTCAGTGAAGAATTGCTTCGCGAAACCGGCCAGTGGGACGCCATCGAAAAAAATATTCCGGTGAAGCATGATACCGCCCACACGCTCATTCAAAGTATGGAAGCGGGCGGCAAGCTCGACGTGGTGCTCGTCTACGAGGCAAACATTCAGCATCTCAAAACCAAGTTTGACGCCGTGCCGCTTAAGCCCGCGCGTGCCATTGCCGTGCAAAACATCGCCGCCCGCAAGGACACCGCTTACCCCCGGCTTGCGCAACGGCTGATGCAACACGTCACTTCGGACGCCTCGCGCCACCGCTTCGAGCAGCTCGGCTTCAACTGGGAGGCTGACATTGAATGAGTGAGCCTGCGCAGCCCAAATTTCAAGTCGCATCCGATAAGCCCTTCCTCATTGGTCTCGGCGTGTTGGCCGGGAGTTATCTGCTCATCATCGGCGCGATGGTGTTAGCCGATCTTGTGTTTCTTGATTACGGCGATCAACCCATTCTCGGCGATGAGCGCGTGCAGCAAGGCCGGTTCGCCGAGGGCGCGGTGCCCATTCGTGTGGAAGTCGGCCGCACGTACCATTTTCGTTTGGGCAGAAACGAAGTGGCCTTGGAACACAACGGGCAAATGCTTTCCGGTGAAAAAGTTTTCAAGGCCAACACCGATGAAGTGCTGCTGCAACCGAAGCTTCCGGACGCGCCAATCACCGCCTCGTTGCGGCCCGAAGCGCGCGTGATTGATGTCGGCCTCACCAACCACATCGCCACACTCACAACCGATGAATCGCACGGCCTTTTGTGGGGGCAATTCATTCGCGTCCACGGCGGCGGCGCGGGTTGGGATGGCGTGCATGAAATTACCGACACCACCACCAATCAACTTTCGATTGCGCTGCCGGAAAATGTTGCCGCCACTCCAAAGGCGCTGGGGCTTTCGAAACCCAATCCACTCGTGCAAGCGTTGCGCAGTCGTGACATTCAGTTTTCAATTATGCTGAGCCTCATCAGTTGCACCATCACCACGATGCTTTCGGTTTGGGTGGCCGTGCCGATTGGTTATATAATGAGCCGTTTTGAGTTTCGCGGTAAACCGCTCATCGACACGCTGCTTGATATTCCCATCGTGCTGCCGCCGCTGGTTGTTGGGCTTTCGCTGTTGATTCTGTTTCGCTACGCGCCCGATTGGCTTAGCGATTCGGTCGTGTACAAATGGCCCGCTGTGGTGCTCGCGCAATTTATGGTGGCCTGCGCTTTCGCCGTGCGGACGATGCGCGTGACCTTCGATCAAATCCCGCACCGCTACGAGCAAGTCGCGCTCACGCTCGGTTGCAATCGGCAGCAAGCATTTTGGAAGGTCATAATGCCCCAGGCCAAAGGTGGGTTGCTCGCAGCCGCCACGCTTTCGTGGGCGCGGGCGCTGGGCGAGTTTGGTCCGATCCTTGTCTTTGCCGGTGCCACGCGACAAAAAACTGAGGTGCTGCCCACGAGCGCATTTCTTGAACTTCAAGCCGGCCGCACCGAAGGAATGTTGGCGGTGTCGCTCATTATGATTGGCGCGGCGGTCGTTGTTTTCCTCATTGCCCGTACGCTCGGGATGAAACGAATCTTTGCGTGATCGCTCTCAAAAACATTTTAATACGGCAAGGCAGCTTTGAATTGAGCGGCATAAACCTCACGCTTGCTGCTGGCGAATACGGCGTGCTTATGGGGCGCAGCGGTTGCGGCAAGACGACCATCCTCGAAGCCATCTGCGGCCTGCGATCCATCGAGAGCGGCAGCATTCATTTGGGCAACGAGGAAGTCGCCGGGCTCCTCCCCGCCGAGCGCGGTGTGGGTTATGTGCCGCAAGATCGCGCGTTGTTTCCTACGATGATTGTCCGCGAGCAACTGGCCTTTGCCCTTGTCCTTCGCAACCAACCCCAAACTCAAATTGCCGCGCGTGTCAATGAACTCGCCAAATTGCTCGGCATCATCCATCTCCTTGATCGCGCGCCGGACAAACTCAGTGGCGGCGAAGCTCAACGCGTCGCCCTCGGCCGCGCCCTCGCGCATCGCCCCGCCGTGTTATGCCTTGACGAACCGCTTAGCGCGCTGGACGAAGAACTCCACGAAGAAATGTGTCGCCTCCTTGAGCACATCCACCGCGAAACCGGCGTCACCATCCTCCATATCACCCACAGCCCCAGCGAAGCCAAGCGCTTGGCAGGCTGTCATTTCCGAATGGAAAATGGCAGTGTCGTCCGCGAGAGCGACTAATACTGGATTGACGAGCTTGCGAGTCCGCGAACCCACAACGGACTCGCAAGCTCGTCCCTCCAAACCAAACCAAACCAAACCAAACCCAATGCCCAACGAAAACAATTTGCCCGAACTCACTGCCCTCGAGCAGGAAGTGTACTCGTGGCAAACCACGATCGAAGATTTTGGCGAAACCGGCCAGCGCAAACTCAAGGCGGCCAGTGTGATGGTGAGCCGCATTGGCGGCCTTGGCGGGTTGGTGGCGTATGAGCTAGCCGCTGCGGGCATTGGTAAACTCATCCTTGCCCATGGCGGAAATCTCCGGCCTTCGGATTTGAACCGACAACTTTTAATGTCCGAATCGGCGTTGAACACTTCGCGCATCGACTGCGCGGTGAAACGTTTGCGCGAAATCAATCCGCGTCTTGAAATTGTTTCCCTGCCTGAAAACGTCAATGAGACAAACGCCGCCGAACTTGTCGCCGCTGCTGAGGTAGTGGTTGACTGCGCACCGCTATTCGAAGAACGATTTTTTATGAACCGTGAAGCTGTGCGGCAGGGCAAGCCGCTCGTCGAATGTGCGATGTTCGAATTGGAAGCCCACATCACCAGCTTCAAGCCCGGTGTCACCGGTTGTCTTCAGTGCCTTTATCCTGAGAAGCCCGATTACTGGCAGCGGCGTTTCCCGGTTTTTGGCGCAGTGTCCGGAATGGTCGGCTGCCTCGGCGCGATGGAAGCTATCAAAATCATCGCTGGATTGGGCGAACCGTTGTACGGTCGCTTGTTGACGTGTGATTTAAAAATGATGAAATTTAACCAAGTGCGGTTACGTCCAAGGCCCGGCTGCCCCGTGTGTGGCGGACAAGGATGAAAAAACTGGCGACATGGTTGAGTATTGTGTTGGCGTTCGATGTATTGGCTTGCCGGTTCAATGTCCGCGATGTCGGCTTTGTTGATCTCGGTTCCGAAAAATATCAGCTTTTCATTTTCGTTCCGGATACCACGCCTGCTAGTGAAATGGACTCGCTCAAGTCCATCGCTTATGCAACGTACTTAGATTCTAACGTGAAAGCGGAAGTGCTTGCCGCCACCGTGGCAGCAAAGGGCGCAGCCTCTAAATTTTTGCCGCCAGATCTGAAACAAGCGCAAGCAGTTTTGGTTTCGGCGGACGGCAAGCAGGCGCTGCCGATTTCTTTGACGGCTGAAGGGAAGCCCTTGTCAGTTACCGCCTGGGATGGCTTGGAGTCGGTGTTTGATTCAAAGCGTCGCAATGCGGTTGTTTCGAAAATTTACGAACACTACGGCGTCATCCTTATCGTCGAAGGAAAAGACGGTGATGAAAATGCGCGTATTCGGAAGATGGCGGACACCGTTGTCGCGACCATCACTTCGCAGATGGATAAGCTGGAAAAGGAAATCCGCGAGCCGCCGGTGGTAGAGGTGATTTCTGCAAAAGAGCTTGCGAGCGAGAAAGCGTTTATGTGGAGCCTCGGCATTGATGCCATTGCCGAGACGCCGCAAGTAGCGGTGTTGTACGGGCGCGGCCGCATCATCGGGCCGGTGCTGCGTGATGCGCAATTGGATGAACGCGCGCTCACGGCCATCGTGAATACCATCGGCCTCAATTGCGAATGCGGGCTGGACCGCAAGTGGATGCAAGGCACGATGATCCCGCAAAAATGGGATGAGGATGTGCAGAAACAATTCGCCAATCACCTCGGGTTCGACCCCGAAAGCCCGGCTATCCGTATCGAGATGAGCCAAATTCTTTCCAAAGGCGGCAAAGGGGAGGGCGCAAATCGCCAAACTCAAATCGGCGGTACGCTCGATGATTTGCTGATGGGCTACCGCGAAGGCGCACTCAATCTTGCGAATGCCGAGCCCACGCCCACAAAACCGGAAACGCCCAAACCCACGCAACCTAAAGCGGAAACGTCCCAGTCGCCGATCGCCCAGCCGCGCGCGGGCTATTCATTTTTTGGCTGGATGATAATGGCCGGCGTGCCCATCCTCGTGGCCGGCGGCGTGATTTTACTGCTCGGCCATAAGCGCGATTCGTGAACCAAATGAATCCACTCAAGCTTATTCTCAAGGAGATGGGGCATCGCAAGGTGAACGCCATATTCGGTTTGTTGGCCGTTGCCGTTGCCGTGGGCGGTTCAATTATTTTTCATACCGCTTTCGCCGGAAGTCTGCAGCGCACCAAACGCATCCAGCGTGATATGGGCCAGAATCTTCGCATCGTTTCCAAGGACACCGACCTCGCGCATTTTTGGGATGAAGGTTATTCAAAAACTATGTTTCCGGAAAATTGGGTGCAAAGTTTCACAAATATCAATGACACCATCAACTACTCGCATCTCTCCGCCGTGTTGAAATGGGAGGTGCAATGGCGAGGCTCGCCCGCGATGCTTTACGGCCTCGCCCCGCGCGAAGTGGCGCCGCCCGGCCGCAAGAAACCTATTATGATTACGCCAGTGAAACTGGGCACCGTGCAGCTGGGAAAAACGCTCGCACAAATCCACGATGTCAAACGCGATGAACGCGTCACGGTCGAAGGCGGCAATTTTGAAGTCGCCCGCGTGTTGTCGGAAAAAGGCAGCGGCGCGGAGATTCGTATTTATATGCACCTTGCCGATGCGCAAAAAGTTCTAGGGCGTGAAGGGTTCATCAATGAAATTCAAGCGCTCGATTGCTATTGTGCCGACGAAACGCAGGACACCCTTGCGCTATTGCGCGAACAGCTCGAGCCCATCCTGCCGGAAGCGCAAGTTTTCCGAATGCAGGATATGGCCGAGGCGCGCGAAAAACAGAGGCGCGATATTGAGCAAACTTTTTCCACGCTAATGCCCGCAGTCATTATTCTGTGCGGCGTCATCGTTGGCGTGCTTGCCTTTGTGAACACCCGCGCGCGACGCCAGGAAATTGGCACCCTCCGCGCGCTTGGAAAAGGCAGCGGCGAGGTCGCCGCGTTGTTTCTCGGCAAGGCTTTGTTGCTTGGCGTGGTGGGCGCGGTGGGGGGCTTTGCGTTGGGTACGGGGTTGCTGTTTGGCTGGGGGAATGAAGTGCTGCAAATTTCACCCAAACTCATTGTTTGGGATTTCGAAAACCTTAAATGGGCTCTGCTGCTTGCGCCGGTGTTGACGGCTTTGGCGAGTTTTATTCCGGCGATGCTGGCGGTCACACAAGATCCCGCCGACACGCTGCGACACGACGGATGATTGCCTGCAAACAAGTCACCAAACGATTCGGCGCGGTCACCGCGTTGGCGCCGTTTGATTTGGAGGTGGCGTCTGGCGAATTCATTGCCATCAAAGGCGCCAGCGGAAGCGGGAAAACCACCTTGCTGCTGACGCTCGGCGGGATGCTGAGGCCGAGCGCCGGCACAGTGACTTTTGATGGTGCGGATTTGTATGCACAATCGCCTGCCACGCGCGCTAATTATCGGGCCACGGATGTGGGGTTTGTCTTTCAAATGTTCCATCTGGTGCCATATCTCGGCGTTGAGGAGAATGTGAGGCTCGCTGGGCGCAACGGCTCAATGACACAGCGACCGCGTGAGTTGCTCAAACAATTCGGCTTGGGCCATCGTCTGACGCACACGCCGGGCGAGCTGAGCGCGGGCGAACGCCAACGGGTGGCTTTGGCGCGCGCGTTGGTGAATGAGCCGCGTTTGATATTGGCCGATGAACCAACGGGGAATCTCGACCCTGAAAATGACCGGCAAGTGTTCGGGCATTTGGCGGAATTCCATCGCGCGGGCGGCACGGTGGTGGTCGTCACCCACGGTTCCACCGCGGATGAGTTTGCCGACCGCGTTGTGAGTTTGGAAACTGCTCCATGAGGTGTTTATTTTTATTTATCGGCCTCAGCGTTTGCGCGGCGGATTGGCCAACTTATCGAGCCGACACGTCGCGTAGCAGTGTGACGGCTGAGCAACTTACCATGCCGTTGCGTGAAGCGTGGGTGCATCAGCCTCTGCACGCGCCGCGTCCGGCGTGGCGCGGGCCGGCTAAACGCGATTCCTATAACAAGGTCGAGAACCTTAAGAATCGTCAGCTTTTTGACCACGCCTTTCACGTGGTTGTGGATGCCAAATCGGTTTACTTTGGTTCCTCCGTCGATGACCAGGTGCATTGCCTTGATGGTGCGACCGGCATAGAGAGTTGGTCATTCTTCACCGAAGGCCCCGTGCGGTTTGCGCCAACAATACATGGCGGCAAATTGTTTGTCGGCTCGGATGACGGCTATGCGTATTGCATTTCCACTGAAGGCAGATCGATTTGGCGGCAGCGCCTCGCACCCAGTGAGTATCGTATTGCCGGCAACAACCGGATCATCTCCGCGTGGCCCGTTCGCACGGGAATCCTCGTGCGCGATGACGTGGCGTACGCGGGCGCCGGGATGTTCCCCAGCGAGGGCGTGCACGTGGTGGCGTTCAGTGCTGCCGATGGCAAAGAGCAATGGCGCAACAAGCAAACTGAAAAACCCGCGCAAGGCTATTTGTTAGTTTCCGAGGACCGCGTGTACGTCCCCGCCGGTCGCGACAATCCGATGGTGTTCGATCGCACTAACGGCAGGCACTTGCGCACCGTGAAAGGCGGCGGGGGGACGTACGCGTTGATCACGGGCAACACCCTAATTTTCGGTCCCGGCCGAAAGGGTCATTTGGGTTTAGTGCAGAGTGAGAGCGATGATGTTTTTGCTAATTTTTCAGGTAATCATATGATTATTTCTGCTGAGAAATCTTATCTGCACGCGGACAAGGAATTGAGTGTGCTGGATCGTGTGCGTTATCTGAAGCTCGAAGGCGAACGCAAACAAGTCGATGCCGACCGCAAAACAAACGGCGCACTGCTCACTGAACTACGCAAACAGAAATCGCCCGATGTGCCGGCGGTGTTAGCAAAAGTTACGGCCGGCGGTCGGCGTCTCGATGAAATCAGCGCCGCGATGAAGGCGTGCTTTCTCTGGCGCGTGAGCTGTCTCCAGCCGCACGCACTTGTGCTTGCGGGGAATACACTTTTTGCGGGCGGTGATAATGAGGTTGCCGCGTACTCAACTGCCGATGGTAAACAAATCTGGACAGCCAAAGTCAATGGGGCCGCGCTCGGTCTCGCGGTGGCACACGGGCGATTGCTCGTCAGCACCGACAGGGGCACCATCTACTGTTTTACTGCGCAATGAAAAAAGGGGCCGTAGTTTTATTGTTATCAGCCGGTGCGATTCAATCCGCACTCGCGGCGGAAGACGGTTTGCTCCATCGCTGGCGATTCGAGCAGGCGAAGGATGGGGCGATTCCAGCAGTGGTCGGCGCACCGGCAAGGTACGGCGGCTCCGCCAATTTGGAAAAACAAGGCGGATTGGGGCGGCTGCGGCTTATGGGCACAGATAGTCGAGCGTGGGTGACGGATGATTTTAATTCAGTGAAGGTGCCCCAAAAATCCATCACCGTGGAGGCGTGGGTGAGTCCGGCGGCTCCGATGGCGTGGGGCTGCATCGCGGGCATCATTCAGGACAACGGCGATTACGAGCGCGGTTGGTTGTTGGGCTATCGTGAGCGGAAATTCGTTTTCACACTTTCCAGCGAGGGTAATCAAAAATTGGCCTACACGCGGGGCAAGACCGATTTTCAGGACAACCGCTGGTATCACGTCGTGGGCACGTACGACAGCGAAACCAAGGCTACGCGTCTCTATGTGAACGGCAAGCTGGAAGTGTCCGAGACACGCCATTCCGGTGCCATCAGTTATCCGCCGAAGGCCACCTTTGAGTTAGGCAATTATAAAGATGACAATGAGGTGTATCGCGGCAAAATCAGTTTGCACGAAATTTCCATTTACGAAAAAGCACTGGACGCCGCCAATATTGAGAAGCGTTTCAATGCGCGCAAAAATGAATTCCCTCTTCCGCCACAACCGCTGGAGTTCGTGTCGTCACCTCAATTGCGCTGGCAAAATCGCAGCACCCTGCGGATGGATTGGAAAACGGCTGGGGCAATGCCCGCGACTATTCGTTGGAAGCGCGCAGATGGCACTGGCGAACGGCTCATCGAACTGAGTGCTGCAAAACACGTTTCAACATTAATCACCAATCTTCCATCCGATGGCGATTATCGCTATCGCATCATTGCGAAAGGGAAGGGCAACGCGGAGTTCGCCAGCGAGTGGTATAAATTCGACACGTCATTTTTCTATCGGCTACCGGATCGGCCCAAGCGGCCTTCGCCATTCGCGAACGATGCGCCGATGCGCCGCGTGCAATCCGCTGCAAAACGCATCCTTTCTGAAACCAGCATTCGCCAAGGATACGCACTCGTGCTTGGCAGTGCGGGTGGACGGTTGGCCCACGAGCTGGCGCGGCAAACGGATTTGCAGGTGATCGTTGTTGAGCCGGACGCCGCCAAAGCCCAAGCCGCGCGCAAAGCGTTGAATGTAGCGGGCTTGTACGGGATTCGCGCCAGTGTGCATCACGGTAGCGTGGCCGATTTACCCTACGGCCCGTACTTCGCAAATCTCATTGTGTCGGGCAGTTTGCTTTTTGATGGAAAATTGCCGGGCGACAATGCGGAGGAATTATGGCGCGTGTTGCGTCCGGCCGGTGGCGTCGCAATGCTTGGGCACGCGGCCGGAGAATTGACTGCGGCGCAGTTGAAAAATTGGTTTAAAACTGGCCAGGAAGATTGCCAAATAACGGTTGATGGCAATGAAGTGTGGGCCACAGTGAAACGCGGCAAGCTCGAAGGCGCCGGCGACTGGACGCATCAATATGGCTCGGCGGACAACACGACCAACAGCCGGGATGATTTAGTGCGCGGCGAGATGGGGATTCTTTGGTGGGGCGAACCGGGCCCGCGGCCGATGCCCGACCGGGGCGGGCGAAATCCCGCGCCACTGGCGACCAATGGCCGGATGTTCATCCAAGGCGACCGCGTGCTGTTTGGGGTTGATGCCTACAATGGAACGGTGTTGTGGACGTTTTTTGCGCCCGAAATGCGTCGCTCAAATATGCCGCGCGATGGCTCAAATATGGTGGCCACGGACAATACGGTTTTTGTCACCATCGGAGGCGAATGCATCGCGTTGGATGCGCAGACCGGCCAGCGCCGCACGGCGGTGCACGCAGCGAAGGGTCGCGATTGGGGCTGGATCTCTGCGAGCCAGAAGCAGCTTCTCAGCACCACGGTGAAAAGGGATTCCAGTTACACAGCGGATTCAGGTGAGTGGTACGATGCATTTAGGCCGGGAGAAGTGGAGCGCGTGGTCAGCGATTCATTGGTGAGCCACGATGCTGCCACGGGCAAACAACAATGGGCGTATCGCGGCGGTGCGGTGATGAATTCCACCATCACGATCGCGGACGACACAATTTATTTTGTCGAAAGCCGAAATCCCGAGGTTGCCAAAGCCGCGACCAGCCGCCTGATGCCCGCGGAGTTAAACAACCAATACCTCGTGGCGATTGATCGCAAAACCGGCCGGAAGCTGTGGGAAAAGACGGTGGACTTTGCCAAGTGCGAAAATATGCTCTATCTCCTGCACGCCAAAGGAACGCTGGTCGCCACCGGCAGTGATCGGAAGCATATGTATTATAACCACGCATTCGACGTGAGTTCGCCAGCGCTGCGTTTTGGGACAGAAAAACCAGAGGTGCCCGAGCTATGGAAAAACAGTTACGACGCGCACAAAAAAGCAAAAGACAACGGACACGGCGAGCATATCCAGCATCCGTTGGTCATCGGCGAAACTTTCTTTGGCGACAGTCGTGCCTTCCATCTGCACACTGGCAAATCGCTGCCAATTCAGTTTCCCGAGCGACGCGGCTGCGGCAACATGGCCGCCAGTAGCCACAGCATGTTTTACCGCCACTACTTCCACGGCATCTGGGACATCGAGGCCAACAAAAAATCCGAACTCCAAGGCATTCGCAGCGGCTGCTGGCTCGGCATCATCCCCGCCCAAGGCCTTATGCTCGCCCCCGAAAGCAGCAGTGGCTGTTCCTGCACGCACTCCATCCAAACCTCCGCAGCGTGGGTGCCTCGTACGGTTTTGAAGAAGAAATCAAATTGACACAGTCTGTGCTCTGTGCAATGTTGTCTGTGTGAAGACAATAGCAGTATCAGAGACGGCTTATGAGCGGCTTGCGGTTTGGAAAAAAAGCCGAAAAGACACGTTTTCCAAGGTGATTGAGCGGATGGTGCCTGCAAAGGGCACATTTGATGCCGTGCTGGAGGCGACTGGAAATTTACCTGATTTGTCCGATGAACAGGTGGATTCGTTGGAATCAGCCGTTAACGAAGGCAGAAAAACATTGGATGACCCGTGGAAGTAGTGGCCGACACCACCGTGCTGATTGACCTCTTCCGCCATCGGCGGCGTCCGGAATCGTTGGCGGGATTGCGGCGAGCTTTGGGTGAATCTGCGGTTCTGCTGCCGTGGATTGTCCAAGCTGAGTATGCACGCGGCGCATATTATCAGGGCATCGGCCGCGAGGAATTGGAGCAGTATTTTCAGGCATACACCCCACTACCAATGAGTGCGGACGTGATTCATCTTTACGCCCAAACGTGGGCTGAGATGCGACGGCGCAAGCTGCAAATTGATTACCCAGATTTGTGGATAGCCGTGGCGGCCTTGCTCCGAGGCGTGCCAGTGATTACCCGCAACACCGCCCACTTTGAAAAGGTGCCGGGGTTGGAAGTAGTTGGATATAAAATTTGAGCAACGTGGATGATTTTTGGAGTGCGGTGGTAAGCGCAGCGCGACACCGCTTCTTGAAGGCGATCGATTAAAAGTACGAGTCCCTCCCGAAAAGCACCGTCGGCGTATCGCTTTGTCGGCGAACTCCAAAATGCTTGCGACAAATGGTGGATGACACTAGACTGAACTCACTATGACAGTATCGGATGTAAAGAATCTGCCAATAGATGAAAAACTCCGGATAATGGAGGCAATTTGGGTGGACTTAAGGAGCCGCGTGGAAAACGCTGCAATCCCTGAAGTCCACCGGAAATTGCTCGATGAACGCCGCGCAAGGGTGGGTTCCGGCGAAACCAAACTCCACGAATGGGGTGATGTTAAACTCACCATAAGAGGATCGTGAATCAATAGTCCCAACAATAAGAACTAACCTATTTTATGAATATTGAGATTCTTCAAGATTGTATAGATACATTCACGCTCGAGATCATTGATTCAGGGTTCAAGAGAGATCTGGATGACTTTATATCCAGCCTCCCCGCCTCACAGAACAATATATTGCCTCTTCGGGAGATTGGCGAAAAGGTTCTTTTAAATCTAGACCGAATATATGGGGGCGATTTGGCTGACTCCCTAAATGTTCTGCTGACGAGGGAAAAGTCGATTCCGTTCACTGAAGCACCCCATAATGAGACACTAAGAAATCTAGTTGACAATATTGAGATTCAGCAAAATGAATTTTTTAACCAACTGGCAGAGATTCTTAATGAGTTGCAAAGACAGATTCAGCAAAACATCGAGGAATCAGTGGAAATATTTTGTGTTTCGAGATAAAAAAATTGATTATTACTCTGCCTTGATTCAAACCTTTTTTCCATCCGTTCTTGTGCGGTTATTTTTGATGAATCACTCCCGGATTTCGGTCGCTTGCTTTGTCTTTTGGAAAACAGCAAAATTGCGCCTGTGATAATGACGCATAAAATTAATAGGAATCTCTTGAGTGTTGAGGTCATTTCATTTTAAACAGTCGTTCGGGAATAGAAAGTGGTGCCGTAGCATATTTGTAGGAATAATCCCTATTGACATAAATATTCCTTTTATTATTATTGTACCAAGTTTCACATTTGCGGACAAAGTCATCTGGGTTTTCTTCCCCGAAATTAACATTTCCTTTAAACGATTCAATTATCCTGCTAAGAATCACAGATTTGTTCGATTTAATTGAGCACTTCAGATATGCTTTAATGAAAACAAGGATGTAATCTGGATTATATTCAGTAAGCATTGACTCGATGGGGAAAGTGTATGCTTTTATTGGGCACTTGCTGGAGATTATCTTTACAAGGTCATCTGGGTTTTTCGAGATGATAGCCTCGCGAATCATTTTCCAAACAAAATGTTTATTCAACTCTTCGAGTTGATGGTAAGAACTGTTGGATTCCAGTAGTGACTTTCTCGTTGAATAAATAATCGATGGCTTTACTTCATCCCACGTGAGATCCATCGCATGGCAATGAATTCCCCATATAAAAGCATTGCTCTGTCCCTTCGGCTTGCGTTCTGTCTTGATTTTTTTTATGTTCGAATTCCATGATGTCCGCAAAGCATTAAAAGATTCATTATGGTCGATTTGGGAAGCTTTTGCTTGATTTAAGTATTGGTTCGAGACATTTTTGATTGTGTTATTGTTGCTTGAGTGGTTAGAGCAAGAACACAACACAGCAGTAAGCATTGGCCAAATAAATATTTTTGGTTGAACGGCTTTCATTCTGAAGGTTTGAACATCATTTCAGCGAGTGACGCAACATCAATAAACCAAGCTTTTCCAAATAGCCCGCCGACTACGGTGTTGGGATCGTTAAAGTTTGGAATTGGGACTTCTGGTTTTTGATCCCTGAAAATATCGATTCCAGGCTCTTTCAGCAAAGCGACAAACTCAGCTTGTGTTAATGTTTTTGGTTTGTCGTAATAACCCCAAAACAATCGCTTTCCATTTCCGTCATTACTCCCTAGTGCGATCACGTTTTCGCCCTGAGCTGCATAACCTTTGAAATGTTCCCTGAAAGCTGCAAAATTCTTTATGTATCCCAAATCACCCTTGTCGAGGTCTTTTTCATCGTATACTTTTTTTTCATTTTCTATGATTTCGTCAAGTGCTTTGTCAATTATGGGGTACCCTGGGGCCGCATTGCCTGTTGTGACTAAAATTTTCATAAACGACAATCCCAAATCATTAAAATTATCATTACCAACGTTCAGAATGATGGCGCGAGCATGAATTAAATAAATAGCCCTGAGACAATCCACTGTATTGGTTGTGCCATTGGCCCGGAAAAATTGGTTTACTGTTTCTGCATTGTTTTCCCCTGGGGGATAATTCGTTGGAATTAAATTCCCTTTCGGTCTAAATTGTTGCGTAGCTTTGAGTGTTTTGTCACGAAGATCCAATTCAAGGATTTTCAGCAAAGGGGCAATGCTGACGCTTTGGCCCATTTCTACTTCTGAACCCTCACTCATTTGCTTTACAATTTCCGGATAATCTCCGTTATTATAATTCTCAACGTTGTGACCTGTGATTACGTAAAGGATTAAAGCGGTTCGGATCCTTTGCGCCTAAGAATTCCGCCAAGATCGGCTCAATGTTTTCCTCGTTTGGTGGTGATGGTTTTGGTTCCTTAATCCCTTTGTCATAGTCAGATGGGAATGAAGAATTTTCCTCCTTGTATCTTTCAATGTCGTAATCGA
This sequence comes from Limisphaerales bacterium, assembly GCA_014382585.1. NCBI lineage: Bacteria > Pseudomonadati > Verrucomicrobiota > Verrucomicrobiia > Limisphaerales > Limisphaerales bacterium. The sequence continues at coordinate 33,835 of JACNJL010000067.1, forward strand.
TCTTCTCCAGAGCACGTAGGGCGCAATGAGCAGGCGAGTCACCTCCAATCAGTAATGATGTTGGGTCAGGTTGGTAAATTTTGCCCTCTGGATTTTCTGGGGAATCTAGAGGAGTTGGATCTATCGGATAATTCGGGTCATTTGTTCCTTCGGGTGATTCTGGAGGATCGGGTTTGCCTTGGCATATCTGATTGATCGAGAGTAGCGTAATTGAGGCAGACAGGAGACTTGTTAACAGCGGATGCTTCATAGTATCAGTCAGGTTGGTTGATTCGGCGGTTTTGTCAACAAGAAAAATCGTGAAAGTTTCAT
>JACNJL010000068.1 GCA_014382585.1 Limisphaerales bacterium
AGGCGATCCGGAACCGGATGGGGTGGTGTTGTGGACGCGGTTGGCGCCGCAACCCTTGACCGGCGGAGGCCTGCCGCCTTTGCCGATCCGCACCCGTTGGGAGGTGGCCACCGATGAGGCGTTTAAGAATATCGTGCGCCATGGTCGCGCACTGGCCTTGCCGCAACTGGGGCATTCCGTTCATGTGGAGGTGGATGGACTTAAGCCGCATCACTGGTATTACTATCGGTTTCATACCGGCAACGAAACCAGCCCGGTGGGCCGTACGCGCACGGCGCCGGAGACGGAGGCGCTGCCCGAGCGGCTGCGGTTTGCCTTTACCTCATGCCAACATTTTGAGAGCGGCTACTTCAACGGCTACCCGCACATGGCGAAGGAGGATCTCGATCTCATTGTGCATTTGGGCGATTACATTTATGAGTATCGCGGTGCTGACAACCGGCCGCGCAAGCATCTGGGCGGGGAGATCGAGACACTGGATGAGTATCGCACGCGCTACGCGCAGTACCGGCTGGACCCGATGTTGGCCGAGGCGCACCGGCTCTTCCCATGGCTCGTGACCTGGGATGACCACGAGTTCGACAACAACTACGCGGACCTCGTCTCTGAAGAGGAAGGCATCGCGCCGGAGAAATTTCTGGCCCGCCGGATGAATGCCTATCAGGCCTACTACGAATTCATGCCACTGCGTCGCCGGTCATTTCCGCAGGGGCCGCACATGACGCTCTATCGCGGCTGTCCGTACGGGCGGTTGGCGAATTTTCACGTGCTCGACACGCGCCAGTACCGCACCGATCAACCCAACGGCGACCATCAAAAACCGATGGTCGGCAAAGCGCTCGACCCGCAAGCCACTATGCTCGGTGCCCGACAGGAGCATTGGTTGATGCAAAGTTTGGCGCAGTCCACGGCGACTTGGAATGTATTGGCGCAGCAAGTGATGATGGCTCCGCTCAATCGCGGCGAGGGCGAGGATGCACGCTACAGCATGGACCAATGGCCCGGCTACGAGGTCAGCCGGCGACGGTTGCTGAAGTTTTTCCATGAACGCCGCGTGCCCAACCCGGTGGTGTTGACCGGCGATATCCACGTGAACTGGGTGACTGATCTGCAGCTGGATTTTCAGGCGGATAACTCGCCGGTGGTCGGCACTGAATTTGTCGGCACGGCGATGTCCTCCGGCGGCAACGGCGGCAACCGTATCACCGAGTACGAACGCGCCGCGGCGCAAAATGAGTTCGTGCGCTATTACAATTCCAACCGCGGCTACGTGTCTTGTGAACTGACCCCCCAAACCTGGACCACCCATTTCCGAACCACACCGTTCGTCGACAAGCCCGGTTCCCCGATCGTCAACCAAGCCAGTTTCATCGTCGAGAACGGCCGCCCCGGCGCTAAACGCGCTTAGGTCTTTCTTTCCGAAACTGTGTTGGTGAAGCAAAGCGAGCCCACGGACGTTGCCCTCGTCGGCTGCTCCATTTCCGGATTGCCAACAGGGGCCGGCTCAAGGTCTGATGCGTTTTTGGCATGCGACATCTCTCATTCATTTTTCTCTCCGTCATCTTTTCGAACGTCTTTGGGCTTTGTGGGGCTCAGCCGTCTGCGCCCAAGGGCATTTCGTTTACCAAAATTGATGGCCGGCATTGGCTGACGTCTCCGGATGGTCAGCCGTTTTTCGCGCACGGCATCACGCACGTGAACAATACCCGGATAAAGATCGACTTCGCGAAGTTTTCCAAAGCCTGCAAGGCGGTGGGCTTTAACGCCTACGGATACGGTTGCCCGGAACAACTCCGTGGCGATATGCCGTTCATCGAGAGCTGGAATCATCTCGTGCCCATTTCTTATTATCGGGGCAAAGACAACATCCTGTTCCTCGACATTTTTGATCCCAAGATTCAGGCCAAGCTCGAAAACGGAGTGAAGGCCAATTGCTTTCGCAGTCGTAACAATCCCAATGTCATCGGCTATTGCTGGACGGATCTTGGCGCTTGGCCACTGGAAAATCCTTCGGGCAAGAACTGGGTGAATTACATCCGTAACCTGCCCGAGGATTCCGCGGGTCGTAACGCCTACCGGCAATTTCTTGGCACTTGGAAAGGCGACGACGACAAGGCTCGGGACCGGGCTTTCCTACGACTCATTGCCCGCGAATACTTCCGGGTGGTCGGCGGAGCCCAGCGCAAGTACGCCCCGGGTCGATTGGTCTTTGGCGAGCGGTTTGGCTTAAGCAAACTTCAACGCTTCAGCACGATCGCCCCAGAGGTTCTGGAGGAGATGCTCCCGTACGTGGACGGCATCGCCATCCAGCCTCCGTTCCACGGGGGATTCCCCAAGGCGGAACTCGACGCCGTGTATGAGCAAACCGGCAAACCCATTTTGCTCTGCGACTTTGCCGTGCGCTTCAAGGATGGCGACAAGGATATCCGTAGTTGGAAACCTGAGAAAGATTCCGTCGCCGCCGGCAAGGCTTATGCCGACTACGTGAAGGCGGCGCTCAAGACCGACTACATCGTTGGCGTTTTCTGGTGCAACCCGATGGACACCGCGAAAGGCTTCGGTAAACTCGGCGTGAAGCAGGGTTTTTTCGGCGAAGACCTCTCCGAACGCCCCGGTCTACATCAATCCGTGAAGGAGCTAAACGCCTTCCGCGATCAAATGACGCCCAAACGGTAGGGCGTGCCTTACGGTGCATGATTGACAATTCACCGTTCATCGCGAACGGTGCGCCCGCATCGCAAACTACTTTTTCAACACCATGAAATTACCCGCCTTCTTCCAATCCACACGCACCTTGTTGCTCACCCTCATCGGCTTGGGCGCTCTGGTGCCGGCCGCGCAGGCCGAGCGACCCAACGTGATCGTCATCATGAGCGATGACCAGGGCGGCGGCGACTACGGCTTCATGGGCAACGAGATCATTCGTACGCCCGCGCTGGACGTCATGGCCAAGCGAAGCGGATTGCTCACCAAGTTTTATGTGAGCCCCGTATGCGCGCCGACCCGCGCCAGCCTGATGACTGGGCGTTACAACTACCGCACGCGATGCGTCGACACCTACGTCGGTCGGGCGATGATGGATCCCGCCGAGGTGACCATCGCCGAACTCCTGCGCGCCGCCGAGTATCGCACCGGCATCTACGGCAAATGGCATTTGGGCGATAACTATCCCATGCGCCCCATGGACCAGGGTTTTGAGGACAGCCTCATCCATCGCGGCGGCGGCATTGGTCAACCCTCCGATCCCATCGGCGCCGAGGGCAAGTACACCGATCCGACCCTCCTCAAGAACGGCGTCGAGACTCCGATGAAAGGGTACTGCACGGACATCTATTTCGACGGCGCGATGGATTTCATCGAGGCGGCCGCTAAACGGAAGGAGAATTTTTTTACCTACATCGCCACCAATGCCCCGCACGGTCCGTACCACGACGTGCCTGAGAAACTGTATCAGGAATATCTCAAGGTCGATTTCCGACCGATCATGATTAACAAGAACCCCAGCCCGGCCCGCTTGAAGGCTGAGACCGACAAGCTCGCGCGCATCTGCGCCATGATCACCAATATCGACGAGAACGTGGGCCGTCTCTTCAAGAAACTCGACCAACTCGGCATCCGCGACAACACCATCGTCCTGTACCTCAACGACAACGGCCCCAACTCCATGCGCTACGTCGGCAACATGCGCGGCATGAAAGCGCACATCGACGACGGCGGCGTGCGCTCCCCGCTAGTGTTTCACTGGCCGGCCCAAGTGAAGGCCCGCAAGACCTCCGACGCGCTCTGCGCCCACATCGACCTCATGCCCACACTGCTTGACGCGTGCGGCGTGAAGATCCCCGCGAAGCTGAAAATCGATGGCCGCAGCTTTCTGCCTTTGCTCACCGGCGACAACGCCCCTTGGCCCAAACGACAGGTTGTGATCCAATCCCATCGCGGCAACGCGCCCCGGCTCTATCACCACTTTGCCCTCCACGAAGAACCGTGGAAGCTCGTGCACCCGACCGGCTTCGGCAAGGAAAGCTTTGCCGGCGAACCCCAGCTGGAACTCTACGATCTGAGCAAGGATCCGCGCCAACAAAACAACCTCGCCGCCGAACGCCCCAAGGTCTTTCAGCGGCTGAAGAAAGGTTACGAGGACTGGTTTGCCGACGTCAGTTCCTCTCGGCCAGACAACTATGCCCCACCGCGCATTGTGATCGGCACCAAACATGAACCGCGCTCCGTACTCACGCGACAGGATTGGCGTCACGTCACCGGCCGCCCTTGGGGCCGCGACTCCAACGGCTTCTGGTTGCTCGAAGCCCCCGAGCCCGGCACCTACGAAGTCGAAATCATTTTCAAGGAGACCTATCCCGCCGGTAAAGCCACCATCACCGTCGGCAAATCCCGCCAGCAGCTGGATCTGGCCGCCAACACAAAGCGCGGGCACCTCACGACGATGAAGCTGCCCGCCGGCAAGTTGAAGCTCTCTGTCGAAGCCGACTTCAACGGCAAAATTCAGGGTCCGCATCAAGTGATCCTAAAGCCCAATTGGTAAATTATCGCGAAATAGATTCCATAGTTAAATGAAGCAGACACTATTTTTTCTCATCTCGTTTGCATTCATAGCTAACGGGGCTTCCGAGATTAGTTTAAAGCCTGTATTTGAAAAATCTGCTGATGGAATTTTTCGTCAGAATGGAGAAATTCATTTTGGATTTGAGCTTAGTAATCTCTCGAAAAAGAAATTGGAGATTCGAGTCACATGGGAAGTGGTGACCGATCAAAAAATCCCAATTAGCAAGTCCATCCCTGCTATAATCACCGTTCAGCAGTCTGAAAAACGGGTGGTCAGATATGGCAATAAAATTTCTGAACATGGGACCCGACGGCGCCATGCTGATGGGAGGGCGACTTGACAAAGATCAAAAGACCGGACGCGGCATCGGGTGCGGCGATTGGACCTGTGCGAAGCCGGAGCATTGGCTCTTCGAAGGCACGGGGATGAAAAAAGGGGGGCTCCATCAAGGGGCTCCTCGGTTGGGAATGGCATGGCGCTCCCGCGATGGACCTTCCCGGCATGAACATTGTCGCCGAAGGCGAGGCCACCACCCACGGAAAGGTCGTCGGGAAATACAGCGCCACGCTCTACGACGGTCCCAAAGGCAACGTCGTCTTCAACGCCGCCACGATCTGGTTGGCCAATGGCTTGTCCAGCCCTCCGGGGCATAAGAACCCCTCCCGGCACGGCGTCACCCAACAAGGCCCCGACAAACGCGCGCAGCAAATTACGCATAATTTATTTAAGCGAATTATTCTGTAACCACTTAAAGACAAATGAACACTTAAAGACAAATGAAACGAAGCAACCTGATCCTCCTTACCACGCTCATGCTAGTGTGGGCCACGTCGCCACTAATTGCCGCGAGCAACCCGTTGGCTAAGCAAATCCTCAAGCTGCAACCGCAGGCCGACAAGGATGGCGATGGCAAGTTGTCCAAGGCGGAGGAAGCGGCCCTGCACAAGCTGATCCTCAAACGCTTTCCCCGAGCCGACACGGACGGCGACGGCGCTCTGTCGACCAAGGAGATGCAGGCCGTGATGCGACAAGCGGCTGCCCGGGCCAAACGGCAGGGCGGACAGAAGTCAGGCGCAGGAAAAAACCAAGCCAAAGGACTGAAGCCACCCACTCATGCCAATGTGAAATACGGCGACCACGAACGGAACGTCTTCGACATCTGGCTCGCCGACAGCACCAAGCTCACGCCGTTGGCGATCTACATTCACGGCGGAGGCTTCCGATCCGGCAGCAAGGAAAAGTTGAAATCGAACGATCTCGACAAACTCCTGAAGGCCGGCATCTCCGTGGCTGCGATCAACTATCGCTACATGTCCGTTGCCACTCCATTGCCCGCTCCCCACCACGATGCCCGTCGGGCCTTGCAGTTCATGCGCTCCAAGGCGCAGGGATGGAACATCGACAAAGAACGCGTTGCTGTCTTCGGCGGATCCGCCGGCGCACAGATCTGCATGTGGCTGGCCTTCTCCGACGAAATGGCCAAACCCGACAGCAAGGATCCCATTGAGCGAGAATCGACGCGCCTGACCTGTGTGGCCACGAGCGGTGGTCAAACCACGAACACTCACGAGTTTTGGCGGAACCTGTTTACCTCGTTGCTGGGTCCGGACATTGACTTGAAATCCTTCGCCAGTCCCTTGGAAGGCATCACCGATCCCGAACAAGCCCGAAAGGCCCAATGGGGCGCGCAGACTCTGGAGGAAGCCAACGAAATTGCCAGCCAGCACACGGCGCTCTCGAATATCTCCGCCGACGATCCGCCGATCTTCATGAGCTACGGAATGAACCCGACGGCTAAGCCTCCCACTGACAAAGGGAGGATCCGGGGCTGGGTCATCCACCACGTTAAGTTCGGTCTCGCGCTCAAGGAGAAGACCGATGCCCTCAAACACGAAGCCCATCTGAAATACCCCGGCGCTGAATTGAAATACCAATCACAGGTCGAATTCTTCGTGGACAAACTGTTAAAGAAATAACGTGCCAATGAAACGAATGATGATCCTCACCGTATCCATTCTGTTGTTTTGTGCGACGGAATCGAATGCAAACGTAAAGGCTAAACAAAGGCCCAACGTATTGTTCATCGCCATCGACGATCTGAATGACTGGACGGATACGCTTAAGGGTAACCCTCAGGCCAGAACGCCGCATATGGACAGGCTGGCTTCCAAGGGGATAGTTTTCACCAATGCCCATTGCGCGGCACCCGCCAGCGATCGTAGGAGTCATTCCGAATCTCGCACCAATCCACGCTCACCATGACCACCGGCTTTTCGCCGCCCAGCACGACGACCCCCTTGGCATACAACGGATCGGCCACGCGCTTGGCCTTCCACAACCCACCCATCATCCCGTGCCCAACCGGCACGGTCACCTCCGCACTAAAGGGTGCCACGGCAAATGGCGCGGCCAAGGAAGATATCGTGAGCAGTCCGGAAACCAGCCCGAGGAACAACCCGAATCGCCAATGGATCATGCCCCAGTTTGGCCGCCGCCCAAGCCCGCGGCAAGTGCGGTTTTGCTTACCGATTTTCTAATCATTTTCCCAAACCATTCCAAAACCAAGATCTGAGACGAGGTGGAACTCGTCCCTCCCAATTTCTCTGTGCGCTCGGTGCCTCTGAGGTTAACCTCTGCGCATGCGATTTCTTTTTTTGTGCCTGGCCCTGACGTTAAATGCCGCTGAACGACCGCCCAACATCGTGCTGCTGCTGGCTGACGACCTCGGGTACGGTGAGCTGGGTTGTCAGGGGAACGCTGAGATTCCCACGCCGCACATTGATTCGATTGCCAAGAATGGCGTGCGCTTTACGCAGGGGTACGTGACGGCCGCGTTCTGCAGCGCCTCGCGGGCGGGCATGATGACCGGCCGCTATCAGACGCGGTTTGGATACGAGTTCAACCCGATCGGCGATCACAACGAGGATCCCATGGCCGGGCTGCCGCGCAGCGAACGCACTTTAGCGCGGCATTTGCATGATGTCGGCTACACCACCGGGTTGGTCGGTAAATGGCATTTGGGTGGGCACGCGAAGTTTCATCCTATTCGGCACGGGTTCGATGAGTTTTTTGGATTCACACACGAGGGCCATTACTTTCTTCCGCCGCCGTACAAGGGCATGACCACCTGGCTCCGCCGCAAGGCACTGCCCGGCAACGCGCGCGGACGCTTCACCAGTGCCGATGGCAAGTTGATCTACTCCACCCACATGGGGCACGATGAACCGGCGTATGATGCCAACAATCCCATCGTGCGTGGCGGTCAACCGGTTGAGGAAAAGGCGCACCTTACCGACGCCTTCACCCGCGAGGCCCGCGACTTCATTGAGCGCCATCACGACAAACCGTTTTTTCTCTACCTCGCCTACAACGCTGTGCACAGCCCGTTGCAGGGGGCCGATGCCTACATGAAACAATTCGCCCACATCGAGGATATCCAACGCCGCATCTTCGCTGCCATGCTCGCGCATTTGGATGACAGCGTGGGCGCTGTGCTGGCCGAGTTGCGCAAACAGGGTCTGGAGAAAAACACGCTCGTCATTTTCCTGAGCGACAACGGCGGCCCCACACGCGAACTCACCTCCAGTAACGCCCCTCTGCGCGACGGCAAAGGCAGTGTGTACGAGGGCGGCCTGCGTGTGCCGTTCATGATGCAATGGCCGGGTACCCTGCCCGCCGGCGAAATCTATCGGCAGCCGATCGTTTCGCTGGACCTCTTCGCCACCGCCGCCGCCATTGCCCAGGCCCCGCTCAAGCGCCGGATCGATGGCGTGAATCTCATGCCTTATCTGACCGGCAAAAAAACTGGCGCGCCTCACGCGAGCTTGTACTGGCGCATCGCCACCAAAGCGGCTTACCGCAAGGGTGACTGGAAGATTCTCCGCAACCCGCGCCGTGGCCAGTCCGAGGCTTGGGAGCTGTACCAGCTCGCCGAAGATATTTCCGAAACCAACAACCTCGCCGCCAACCGCACCGACAAACTCGAGGAACTCCGCGCCGAATGGGACCAGCTCAACACCCAAATGATCGAGCCCATCTGGACCCGACCACGCAAGTAACCCCACGGCTCCTCAGTATGCAGGCGCGATGGTTTTTGCCAAAGAGGCACAGCGAGCACAGAGGTTTGGTTTTTGAAATTTCTCTGTGCTCGCTGTGCCTCTGTGGTTAATTTGGCCGCACAAGAATGAGTTTACCCAAAATAGCGGTGACGATGGGGGATCCCGCGGGGGTGGGGCCGGAGGTGTGTTTGCATTTGCTGCAGAACGCCGACCTAGCCGGGCGGTGTGTGCCGATTGTGTTTGGGGACCAGGCAGTGCTGGAGCAGGCGGCCGAGCAGTGTGGCTTGGCGAAGCCGACGACGTACATTAACGGCTTGGCCGAGGCGGAGGGGCCGTGCGTGTTGGATCTGAGCGCCATCGCGCTGAGTGATTTTGAAACGGGCACGATCAATGCCGCCACAGGACGCGCGGGGTACACGTATGTGGAGGACGCCATCAATGCCGCGCTCAGCGGGCAAGTGGCGGCGGTGACCACGGCGCCGCTCAACAAGGAAGCCCTGCGCGCGGCGGGCGTTCCCTTCCCCGGTCACACGGAGATTTTTGCCGCGCTCACGCACGCCCAACGCGCGTGCATGCTGCAGTACTCCAGCGAGGTGCGTTGTGTGTTTGTCACCACGCATGTGCCGTACGCCGAGGTGCCTCGGTTGCTCACGAAAGAACGCATCCTCGACACGCTCGAGCTGGGCGCGCAAGCGATGCGGCGTATTGGTTGCATTAGCGGAACGGAACCGAAGATCGGCGTGCTGGGGCTCAACCCGCATGCCGGCGAGCACGGGTTGTTTGGCAACGAAGAGGAAACGATCATTGGTCCGGCCATCGAAACAGCGCGCGTACGCGGCTTCGATGTCGAAGGCCCGATCCCGCCCGACACGGCCTTTCTGCCTGCCAAACGCCGCGCCACAGATTTTTTTGTTTGTATGTATCACGACCAAGGCCACATCCCGCTGAAAGCGCTGTGCTTCGATGAAGCGGTGAACACCACGCTCGGCCTGCCCATTATTCGCACGTCGGTCGATCACGGCACCGCGCTCGACATTGCCGGCCAAGGGAAGGCTAATCCCAGCAGTTTGTTTGAGGCGGTGAAACTGGCGGTGAAACTCACCGGATCGGCCGCATGATTCTGGTTCTGGCCGATGACCTGTCGGGGGCGGCTGAGTTGGCCGGGATTGCGTTTGCCCACGGACTCACCGCGGAGGTGCAGACGGAGTTGCAACCGCGCACGGAGGCGCAGGTGATTTGTCTGGATACAGACACGCGGCGACTGGAACCGGAGGCGGCCGCGGCGGCGCTGCGGAAATTGACGCGGCGACTCAAGGCGGCTTCGCCGGAATTCATTTTCAAAAAAACCGACTCCGCCTTGCGCGGGAACATCGGGGCGGAGCTGGGTGTGTTGCTGGAGCTCACGGCCCGTGCGCGGGCCGTGTTCGTGCCGGCCAATCCTTCGCGCGGGCGGGTGATTCGCGGAGGCGATTATTTGATTGAAGAGACGCCCCTGCACGAGACGGATTTTGCCCGGGACCCGCAGCATCCGGCGACCACGTCGAATGTGGCGGCGCGGCTGGGGAATGATCCGGCGATCACGATCCCCGATGCCACGAATGAAGCCGATGTGGTAGCAGCGGCGGCCGCGTGTGATGACTTGGTGTTGCCCGCCGGCGCGGGCGATTTTTTTGCGGCCCTGCTCGAGACGCGCGGCCATGCGGCCATGCCGGCGGAGATCACGGCGGCAGCCGGGCCGGCGTTGTTTGTGTGCGGCAGTCTGGCGGCGTGGGGACGCGGCCGGTCCAGCCAATGCGAAATGCGCGGGGTACCGGTGTGCGCCATGCCGGCGGAATTGTTCGGGCAAAGCGACCATCCGGCGGCGCTCCACGCGTGGGTGCAATCGGCCTGCGCCGCGCTGGGCGAGCACGGCGCGGTGATGCTGGCGATCGGACGAATCAAAGCGGTCGAACGCGCGGCGCTTCTGGAAGCGCGTTTGGCGCAGGCGATGGCGATGGTGCTCGCGCAAATGGAAGTGGCGCGGCTGTTGCTCGAGGGCGGCGCCACGGCCTCGGCGGCGTTGTGCCGGCTGAAGTGGTCGCGTCTGTCGGCGGTGGATTTGGCCGCGGCGGATCTGCCGGGCCTGCGGATGGCAGAAGACGGCCCGAGGGTGTTCATCAAGCCGGGCAGTTATGACTGGCCCGATTCGGTTTGGCCCGAGGAAGAAAATTGATTAGCGTGGTGCGCGTTCACCCTAAACCATGAAAACATTGCTTCCGGTCTTTGCCATCCTCCTCTTCAGCTTATCCAACCTGTCCGCGGCCAAGCTGCCCAACATCATGGTGTTTCTGATTGATGACATGGGCGTAATGGACACGTCCGTGCCGTTCCTCACCGATGAGAATGGCAAGCCCAAGCGGTATCCGTTGAACGACTACTACCGCACGCCGGGGATGGAGCGACTGGCGAAGCAGGGTATCCGGTTCAATCAGTTTTATGCCATGAGCGTATGTTCCCCCACGCGAATCTCGATCATGACCGGCCAAAACGCCGCGCGTCATCGCGCCACCAACTGGATCAACCCGCGCGGCAACAACCGCGGGACCAATGGCCCGAATGGCTGGAATTGGCCTGGCCTGAAGAAAGGCGACGTGACATTGCCCGGCGTGCTACGCACTCAGGGCTATAAGACCATCCACGTGGGCAAGGCGCACTTTGGGCCGAATGATCACGAGGGCTCCGAACCCTTAAACCTCGGCTTCGACATCAATGTCGGCGGTGCTTCCTTTGGCGCGCCCGGTAGTTATTACGCGGAAAAGAAATACGGCAAAGGCACGCGGCGCGGGCATCACGCCGTCCCGCATCTCGACAAGTACCATGACTCGGACACGTTCCTTTCCGAGGCCCTTACTATTGAAGCCAAGAAAAACATCACCGAGATCGTCCAAAGCGATCAGCCGTTCTTTCTACACTTCTCGCATTACGCCGTGCATTCGCCGTTTGAATCCGACCCGCGCTTTGCTGCCCATTATGCGGATTCAGGTAAGCCCAAGAGCGCCCAGGCCTTTGCCACATTGATTGCAGGCATGGACAAATCGCTCAATGACATGCTCGATCATTTTGAAAAACTCGGCGTGGCAGAGGACACGCTGGTGATCTTCCTCGGCGACAACGGCTCGGACGCTCCGCTTGGGCACCAACACGCGGTCGCCTGCTCGGCGCCGTTGCGCGGCAAGAAAGGAGCGCATTACGAAGGCGGCATGCGCGTGCCTTTCATCGCGGCCTGGGCCAAACCCAATGCCAAGAACGCTCACCAACAACGCCTCTCCATCCCGGCCAATCGACTCCTGCCGCAGGTGGCCAATGTCACCGACCTGTTCCCCACCCTGCTCCAACTGGCCGACGCCAAGGCGCCCAAGGGCCACACGGTTGACGGGCGATCCATTCTCCTGCCGCTCACCGGCAGCCGCGATCAGCTCGCGCACCAGCAGTTTCTCATGCATTACCCGCACGGCCCGCATCGCAGTAATTATTTTACCGTGTGGCGCGATGGCGATTGGAAGGTCATCTACCACAACTTCCCCAAGACCCCGCCCCTCGGCGGCAAACCCCAATCCGGTGGCGACCGCTACGAGCTGTTCAATTTGGTGAAGGATCCGTTTGAATCCACCAACGTCGCCAAAGACAACCCCGAGGTGCTCCGTAAAATGATGCAAGGTCTGGCGGCTCAGTTGAAACACCACAATGCCGTCTACCCGCAGGATCAAGCCGGCAACGCGCTGAAACCCATCGTGCCTTAAGGTGTAAAAAATGAAAATTGGACTCCTATTCGTGACCCTACTCGCGCTGCCTTTAGCGGCGGCGACGGCGAAATTTGCCGTCAATCCACTGACCGAGGCGCAAGCGCGCGAGTACAAGCTGGACACCGGCTTCTACAAAAAGGCGACGGAGGTTCAGGGCATCCTGATCGTTACTTCTGGGCGCGTGGCCGATGTGGCGCATCACGAGACGGCGTATCAGTTCGACATGCTCATGCGCGGCTTGAAGCCCGAGATTGCCGAGCGCATTCGCAAGAAGCGCGTGCTCTGTCTCCTGATCGGCCACAACGAACTAACCTCCCAACTGCCGCAGTTCGCCACAGACAAAATCGGCAAGGAACTGGACTTTTACAACTGGCGCCGGCGCGGCTTTCTCACGCGCATCGGCACGCGGCCCACCGTGGTGTTCGCCGAGGAAGACGTGATGGAATACGAGGGCGGCATGCGGTTGGAGAGTATTTTGGTGCATGAATTCGGCCACGTCGTGCACGGCGCAGGCTTCGACGACGCCCTGCAAAAACGGCTGACCGCCACCTTCGAGAATGTCGCCAAGACCGGTATCTGGAACGACGGCCGCGCCGCCCAACGTTTTCGCCGCGTGCAAAGCAACAAACCGGTACGGCTGTTGGCGGAATTGAAAAAAGCGTTTCCGCTCGAATCACTGGAATTGCTCAAGCGCGCCCTGAGTGAGGGGGATATTTTGGTGAACGGCAAGAAGACGGACCTGAACGCCATGGTCACGCAAAAGGATAAAGTCTCGATCGTCTTCGGCGGCCCCAAGCGCTGCTACGCCTCGCGCAATCGCGCCGAGTATTGGGCGGAGATTTACCAGTGCTGGTTCAACACCAACCGCACCATGGACCACGACCACAACCACATCCACACCCGCGCCCAGCTCATCAAATACGATCCCATGGGCGCGAAGCTGTGCGAGGATGTGCTCGGCAAACCCGACTGGCGCTTCGTCTCCCCGCGCGACCGCGCCGGCCAAGCGCACTTAAAAACCTATGACCCCGCCAAGGCGCCGGTGGTCGAGGATCTGCCGCACATCAAGGTGGCCGCGAATGATTATTACGATAAATACTGGAACGATTTCTGGCAGCGCCTCTACGACAAGTACGAGCTCGCCAGCCCCCAAGGCCGCCGGGATTCGAAGAACAAATAAACCGCCCACGCCATGCGCCTCTTCGTTGCCCTGTTCCTGACCGCCCTCACGATGTCCGCTGCGCCGTTCAAAAAAATTACGAACCTTCAGTACGCCAAAGTGGCCGATCAGGCGCTGGCGCTGGACCTCTATTTACCAACCGCCCAGAACGCGCCTCTCATCGTCTGGGTGCACGGCGGCGCGTGGCGCGCGGGCAGCAAAGATTTCATGCCGCTCACTGCGCTGGTGGAACGCGGCTACGCCGTGGCCAGCGTGGATTACCGACTCAGCACCGTGGCGAAATTCCCCGCGCTGATTCACGACTGCAAAGGCGCCATCCGCTGGCTGCGCGCGCACGCCGGGAAATACGGCTACAATGCCCAACGCATTTGCATCGCGGGCAATTCCGCCGGCGGCCATCTGGCGGCTTTGATCGGCACCAGCAACGGCGTGGCCGCGCTCGAGGGCACCGTGGGGGGTAACGCAGAACAGTCTTCCGACGTGCAGGCCATCGCGAGCTACTACGGTGCCAGCAACCTGACCAGCATCCTCAGCCAATCCACCCCGCACGGCCTCAGCGTCCGCGTGCCGGCGCTCAAGTTGTTGCTGGGGGACACGCCGGAGAAAACCGAGGTCTTGGCCAAGCTCGCCAGCCCGGTGTTTCACGTGGATAAAAACGATCCGCCCCTCCTCCTGCTGCACGGCGATCAAGATCCGCAAATGCCGATCAACCAAGCACACGAACTACACGGCCGCTACAAAGCCCTGAAGCTCGATGTCGCCTTCGAAGTGCTGCACGGCGCCGCCCACGGGGGCGAGATGTTTTACGACGCCAACCGCAACGCCGTGGTCAAAGCGTTCCTCGATCGCACCCTGCGAAAATAAATCCTCCCGGGAAGGGCAAGATCCACCTTGCCCCATTGTTCCCTCCGCGTCTCCGCGCCTCCGCGTGAGCCTTACGCGCCAAACAACTCTTCCAACCGCGCGCGCATGACATTGCCGTCCACCGTTTCGCCGGTCCAATACTCAATACCGGTGATGCCCTGATTGACAAGCATGCCGAGGCCGTCGATGACCGTGCAGCCCTTGGCTTCGGCATCGCGCACGAGCTGCGTGCGCGGCGGGTTGGGAATCACATCGGCCACCACCATCTCGGCCGTGAGCGAATCGAGATCCAGCGCGAGCTTTGCCTCGGCATCGGCGAGGCCAATGCTGGTGGCGTTGATCACCACGTCCGTGCCGGCGGGCACCGCAAAATCGCCGCCCCACGCTTCCAACACCGCCGCCACCGGTGTCTTTTCGTTCAACAACGAAACGAGCTCATTACCGCGATCCGCGCTGCGGTTAACCACCGTGATGTGAGCCGCACCGGCCAGAGCGCATTCCACGCCAATCGCCCGCGCGGCACCGCCGGCGCCGAACATCACCAGCTTTTTCCCAGCCGGATCCACCACCTCTTGCAGGCTTTTCAAAAACCCTTTGCCATCGGTGTTTTCACCAATGTACTGGCCATCACGGCGCACCGCGCAGTTCACCGCGCCGATCACACTGGCCGATTCGCCCAGTCCATCGAGATGCTCAATCACCGCCACCTTATGCGGGATGGAACAATTGAAGCCAGCCCAGTTCATCGCGCGCGCCCCGGCCACGGCGGCGGCCAGCTGCTCCGGCGGCACCTCGGTGTTCAGATAACGGTAATGCAGCCCGTGATGGCGATAAGCGGCCTCGACCATTTCAACGGTGGGATTCTCGGCCGCTGGTTGGGAAAACGAGCCGGTAATGTGATGCAGGAAATTGTGTTCTTCAGACATGATATTTTCAGTGCGGTTGCGGACTCGCAGGCTCGTCCCTCCAGGGGTGCGGTGGATTGGAGGGACGAGCCTGCGAGTCCGTTCGGTTCGGCAAATGAAACCAAACCCCCGCTCAGGGCAAAAGAAAAAACCCGGGCAGACATTGCCGCAGCCCTTCAAGCAGACCAGCCAAGGCCAAGGATGATTGGGAGAAAGCCTATGCGGTTTGGCTCAAAAAATTGGGCCCAAACCATCCCAATACGAAGCTCGTGAAAGGCCAACTGGACGCGCTGAAGGAGTGATGGACGCTCCGAACCTTTGATCCGGCCCATAAAACAGGCTTTCCCGAGTTCGGGATAAAGGGTTAGGCGTGCCCGATGGCCTGTTTGGCGCGCCAAACCTTTGTTCCTAAGCTCCAAACCTTACATCTCGCCCGCAAAACCCTTCATCGCGCGGTCAAAACCTTTGTTCCCGCGCTTCAGATCAAAGGTTTTTTGCTCCAGAAAAGCCTGTTTTTCAGGGCTTATTTGGTTTCAGTAAAAAAAGTTGGAGATTTTTTAGAATTCTAGGGGCGCGATTCATAGGATATAGAGATATGATTATTAAGAATCAAAAGGTCCAAAGAGCGGACCTCATGAAAGCAGCTCTCGAAAATAACAACGCCACCGAGGTGGACTTCGCGGGGATGACCTACGCACAGTTCTGCTCCGGCGTGGCGCCTTCGTTTGCCAAGCGCAAACACTATGAGGAAAGCCTGATGACCGCGGCCGGTCAGCGACAGGAGATTGATAATGCGGACCTCGATACCGCCGAGCACGTGGCGCACATGCGCGATGCGATTCGGTGCCATCCGGATTACGGCCCCAACAGTGCGCTCTATGTGCAGTGCGGGTACGTGGCGGATAATCAAAAGAAAAGCGGGCTCACACGGCCCGCCGATGAAGGACAGGACGAATCCAGTGAATTGGAGGAGTGATGTCCGTCTCATTCCCCAAACCGGCAGCAGGTCTTCGGACCTGTTGACCGGTGGGGGTGTGATTAACCTTCGGGTGCGGGATTGAAACCGGTGCTCGTGATTCACCACAGAGACCCAGAGGGCACAGAGAAAATGATTTGATAAATCCTCTGTGCTCTCTGGATCTCTGTGGTGAAGATGAGGTGACCGGAAAAAGCCAAGCTTGCGTGTGGTGAAGCGGCCGCTAGAGTTTCGCGTCCAAGCATTACCGCAAACATGATTCGTACTCTTCTTTTCCTCGGAGCAGCGCTGGGCATGGTGCTGCCGGTCACGGCCCAAAATGATTTTCCGCCGCAACCGGTGCCGAAATTTCTCTCGCCGGCGGAGAGCCAGAAACTGTTTCAGTTGCCGGAAGGCTATTCGCTGGAGCTGGTATTGAGTGAGCCACAGATCAAGGAGCCGGCGGTGGCGGTGTTTGACGGCGACGGCAATCTCTTTGTCGCCGAGATGCGGACTTACATGCAGGACATCGACGGCTCAGGCAAGTTCGACAAGGTCAGCCGCGTGTCCAAGCACATGGATACCAATGGCGACGGGAAGTTCGACAAGCACATTGTGTTCATTGACAAGCTGATGTTGCCGCGCATTTTGCTGCCGCTGGATGACCGCTTGATTGTCGGTGAAACGAACACGCTCGACCTCTACGCCTACCGCGATACCGATGGCGATGGCGTGGCGGATGAGAAGAAGCTTTTTTACAAGGGCGGCCCACGCGGCGGCAATCTGGAGCATCAGCCGAGCGGGCTGATTTGGAGCATGGATAACTGGCTCTACACCACCTACAACGCGTGGCGGCTGCGGCTGGATCCCAAGAGTGGCACGTTGCGTCGCGAGGGCACGGCCAACAACGGCGGCCAATGGGGTCTCACGCAGGATAATCACGGCAAGCCGTGGTACGTGAACGCCGGCGGCGAACGCGGTCCGTTGAATTTTCAGGTGCCGATTGTGTACGGAGCACTCAATGCGCGGGATCAGTTTGCGCAAAATTATCGCACGGTCTATCCGCTGGTGCCCATCCCCGATGTGCAGGGTGGCAACCGCCGTTTCCGGCCGCAGGAAAAAACGCTGAACCATTTCACCGCCACCTGCGGGCAGGAAATTTATCGCGGCGACCGGCTGCCCAAGGAATTGCTGGGCAACCTGTTCTTCGGCGAACCCGTCGGGCGGCTCGTGCGCCGCACGGTCATCAAGAACGACGGCGGCGTGTCGCTCCTCAGCAATCCGCACCCGGAATCGGAATTCATCCGCACGCCAGACGCCTACTTCCGGCCGATCAACGCGGTGACCGCGCCCGATGGCACCTTATATATTGTGGACATGTACCGCGGCATCATTCAGGAAGGCAACTGGGTGCGACAAGGCTCCTACCTGCGCAAGGTCGTCCAGCAATACCAGCTCGATAAAGCCATCGGCCGCGGCCGCATCTGGCGGCTCGTGCATAAAGACCACCAACCGGGCCCCCAACCGAAGATGCTCAAGGAAACCCCCGCCCAACTCGTCGCCCATCTCGCGCATCCCAACGGTTGGTGGCGCGATACCGCCCAGAAACTGCTCATCCTCAAGGGCGACACCTCGGTGACCGGCGCCTTGAAAGATCTCGCGGCCACCCACGACCAATACCTCACCCGCATGCACGCGCTCTGGACGTTGGAAGGGCTGGAGCAACTCGATGCCTCCCTCATTCGCACAGCCCTAGCTGATCCCCATCCACAGGTGCGTGTGGCCGGTATTCGCATCATTGAATCCCTCCACAAAGCCGGCGACCAATCGCTCCTGGCGGATTTGGAAAAAATGACTGGGGACAAACACGGCGAGGTCGTGCTGCAGGCTCTGATGTCCGCCAAACATTTGGGCGTCGAGGAATGGCAAGCTTGGGCCGCAACCGCCCGCGAGACCAATGATTCCCGCGCTGTGCAGGAACTCTCCCCGCAACTCAGCGGCGGCGGCAGCGCGCCGGCCAATCGGCCTACCTTCAATGCCGCCCAACTCAAAGTGCTCAAGAAGGGCGAAGGCATTTACAAGAGCCTGTGTTTCACCTGCCACGGCAAAGACGGCAAAGGCACGCCCGTGCCCGATGGCAAGAAGGGCGAAACGCTCGCGGCCTCTTTCGTCAACAACCGCACCATCCTCGGGCATCCAGAGATGTCCATCAACGTCGTGCTCCACGGCCTCACTGGCCCGGTGGACGGCAAGACCTACCCGAACCAGATGATCCCGATGAAATCCTACGACGATGAATGGATCGCCTCGGTGCTCAGCTACGTGCGCAATAATTTTGGCAACCGCGCGCAGTTCATCACCCCCGCGCAAGTAGCCGCCACCCGCAAGGCCACCGTGGACCAGAAAGAACCGTGGACCATTGACGCCCTGCGCGCCGCCGTGCCGCAATATTTGCCGGACCGGAAGAAATGGAAGTTCACCGCCAGCCATAATGTCGGCAAGGCCTCCGCCGCCGTCGACGGCAGTGCCACTTCGCGCTTCGACACCGGCACGGCCATGGTACCCGGCATGTGGTTCGCCATTGAGCTACCGGCCGTCCGCGAAGTAAGCGGCCTGCAGTTGGAGACCTTTGCCTCGCCGATGGATTATCCCGATGGCTACGAGGTGCGGGTCTCCACTGATGGCAAGACTTGGTCCGACCCCGTTGCCAAAGGCCGCGGCCCCGGGCCGATGACGGAAATCTATTTCAAAACCGTCAAGGCGCGTCACATCAAGATCACCCAAACCGGCCGTCGCCCCGGCAAATTCTGGAGCATCCACGAGCTGCAGGTCTACGGCCGGTAAGACACATGGCGCGTGAATGGGCGCCGGAATGATTGCGTCTACTCAAGCCGTCACGGAACGTTGCTGGACGAAATCCGGTGATTATGGCAAAAAGCCCCCTCACATTTTATGAAGAAAATTCTGATCACAGGCATCTTTGCATTGGCGACGTTCGCGGCTAATGCGGCTCAACTGGAACTCAAAAAAGGCGACCATGTCGTGCTCCTTGGCAACACGCTTGCCGAGCGTATGCAGCATCATGGCTGGCTGGAAAGCTACGTGCAGGCGGCGTTACCAAAGCACGAATTGGTGTTTAGGAATCACGGATTTTCAGGCGATAAGGTGAACAGCCGGCCACGGAACAGGGGGTTTATTAACCCACACGAATATCTCAAGATCTCCAAGGCCGATGTGATCATTGCCTTTTGGGGATATAACGAGTCATACGACAAAAACCCGGCCAGTTTCGCGCAGGAATTGATGAAGTGGATCGACGATACCCAAAAGCAAAATTACAGCGGCAAGGGAGCTCCGCGCATTGTACTTTGTTCGCCGATAGCTCACGAGGATCTGAACGATCCAAATCTACCTAGTGGCAAGGCGAACAATGCCCGCCTTATGCAATATGCTGGAGCCACCGAAGCGGCCGCAGCCGTACGCAAAATTCCTTATGTTGATCTATTCCACGCTTCCAAGATGCTCTACGCAAAAAACAAGGAACCTCTGACGATCAATGGCATCCACCCCAATAGCCTCGGCAACAAGCTGATCGCACAGCATTTGGCAAGCAAGCTGATGGGCCTGAAAGTTTCCTCAGACACCCAACAGGTGGAAAGCATCCGCAGTGCTGTACTGGATAAAAATTGGCACTGGCACAACCGCTACCGTGCCACGGACGGCAACGATGTTTGGGGTGGCCGTTCCGGACTGAAGTTTGTGGACGGACAGACCAACCGCGAAGTGTTAATGCACGAGCTGGATATGATCGACGTGATGGTGGCCAACCGCGACAAGAAGGTGTGGGCCCATGCTAACGGTAATCCATCCTACAAGGTCAATGATTCAAATGTACCCCCACCGGTAAGCGTGAAATCCAACGTGGGGGGCAAATCCAGGAGCAGTAACGCGCAAAAAGAAGGGGTTAAAAACTATATGACCCCGAACGAAACCGCCGCCCAGTTGCAGCTGGCCAAGGGTCTCAAGGTGAATGTCTTCGCTTCGGAAGAAATGTTTCCTGAATTGAGTAATCCGGTTCAAATGGCCGTGGATACCAAGGGCCGCCTCTGGGCCGCCACCTGGCCCACCTACCCCAAGTGGGAGCCGCTCAAGAAAATGGACGACCGCCTGCTGATCCTCCCCGATGAGAATCGCGACGGCGTGGCCGACAAGGCCATCACCTTCGCCAAGGTGCACAACCCCACCGGATTTGAATTCTGGAACGGCGGCGTCATCGTGGCCAGCGTGCCCGACATCCTGTTTCTGAAAGACACCGACGGCGACGACGTGGCGGATGTACGCATCCGACTCTTTCACGGTCTCGACTCTGCCGATACACATCACTCAGCCAACGCGTTTACATTTGGGCCTGGAGGCAATTTCTATTATCAGCGCGGCGTGTTTCACGTCAGTAACGTTGAAACCCCGTGGACAAAAAACCAACAGCACGGCAACAGTGCCATGTATCGGTTTAACCCCCGCACCTTTGAATACGGTTTTCACGCAAATAACTCACCGAACCCGCACGGCGTGAGCTTCAACTACTGGGGCTATCATTTCGCAACGGACGGCACGGGAGGTCGCGCTTACCAAGTGCGTCCTGACGGTAAGGGAGGTTTCCGGATGCAGACGCTACTGAACAAAACTGTCCGCCCCGTGGCGGCCAGCGGCATTATTTCCAGCCCTCATTTCCCGGACAAATATCAGGGCAACTTCATCCTCCTGAACACCATCGGCTATCTGGGCATCAAGCAGTATAACCTGCTCGATTCAGCCCAAGGGAAGGACACTGATGGGGATGGCTTTAGTGACGAATACGAGGTAGCCAAGAATTCTAAACCAGAGGATGCCAATTCCAAACCCAAAGGGGCACCGGGGGATATCTGGGGTGTGGAAACTGAGAATTTTCTGCAATCACCCAAAGACCGCAACTTCCGTCCCACTGATTATGAGATCGGCAGCGATGGCGCACTGTATGTTTCTGATTGGCAGAACATTATCATCGGCCACATGCAACACAATGTGCGTGACCCCAGCCGCGACCACGAATACGGCCGTGTTTACCGGGTCACCCATGAAGGCCGGCCGCTGATGAAACCCATCAAGGTGGATGGCGAACCCATCGCCAAGCTGCTCGACCTATTAAAGGAGCGTACCAACCTAACGCGGCACCGGGCCCGCATCGAGCTGAGTGAACGGGAAACTCCCGCAGTAATTAGCGAACTTGCTAAATGGATAAAGCAATGGAATCCCAAGAAGGCTGAAGATGCCCACCATCTGCTCGAAGCTCTATGGCTGCACCAGCAACATAACGTGAAGAACCAGAAGCTGCTCGATCAGATGCTGAATTCACCGGTTGCCGATGCCCGTGTTGCCGCTTCGACGGTCAAACAGTTTTGGACCACCTCCGCCTCAATCGCAAGCCAGTCAGCAGAAGTCAAACCCATCGAGAAACAGAAATCTGGCATCCTTTCTGACACCAAGGATCTCACCACCATCCGGATTGCGACCCTCGTCGAGAAGATGAAGTACGATACGCCTGAACTAACCGTGAAAGCCGGCAAGAAAATCAAGCTCATCTTTGCGAACCCCGACTTCATGCCGCACAACATCGTGCTCGTTAATCCCGGAAAACGCGATGCGATAGCCATGCAAGCAATTGGCCTCGGTGCGGAAGGATTTAAGGTTGGATTTGTTCCAAAAAACAAAGACATCCTCTGGGCCAGTAAGCTGATCGATCACGGCAAGGAAGAAGTGATTGAATTCACCGCACCCACGACCCCCGGTGACTACCCCTACGTTTGCACCTTCCCCGGTCACCACCTGCTGATGAGGGGCGTTCTGCACGTGAAATAATCCGTCAGACCTAAACAATTAATTTACCCCGCTGAGTCGGAAACGGCCAGCGGGGTGAATCTTTTCTTGCTTCAATCGTTCATGTGCTCACAATCCGTTCACGCCTTATGAAAAAAACTCAACTTTCCCGTCGCCGTTTCCTGCAGACCACCGCGTTAACCGCAGTGGCAGCTCCCACCATTGTCCCCGGTTCTGTACTGGGCCGGGCGGAGGTCGCGCCGAGCAACCGCATCACCGTTGGCCTCACCGGCTCGGGCAGCCGTGGTACGGGTGTGATGCATTCCTTTCTGCGCGAAGCGGATGCGCAGGTGATTGCCACCTGCGATCCATACGAAACACACGATGGCGGCGGGCGCAACCGCAAGCTCGGCCGCAAGCCGGCTGCCGAGGCGGTTGGGAAAAACTACGGCGGCAAGCCTTGCGACACGCACTCAGATTTTCGTGAGTTGTGTGCGCGCAAGGATTTGGATGTGGTCATCGTCGGCACGCCCGACCATTGGCACGCGCTACAAACGCTCGAGGCACTGCGCAACGGCAAGGATGTTTACTGCGAAAAGCCGGTCACGCATTTGTTTGCCGAGGGCGTGGCGGTTTATAAAGAAGCAGAGAAGCAAAAAGCAATTTTTCAAACCGGATCGCAGCAGCGCTCGGACCGCCGTTTTCATCACGCGGTGGAGTTGGTTTTGAACGGCGTCATCGGCAAAGTGAAAACGGTCGAAGTCGGCCTGCCGCGCGGGCACGACAAAGACAACAACGACTCCACCCCGCACGATTATTCCAAGCGCGCGGATTACCAACAATGGACCGGCCCCGCGCCGATGCTTCCGTACGTTGCCGCCCGCCATCATTGGCATTGGCGCTGGCACCTCGCTTACGGCGGCGGCCAGCTCATGGATTGGATTGGCCATCACAACGACATTTGCCATTGGATGCTCGGCGAAGACAACGGCGGCCCCACGCGCGTGGAGGCAAAAAATTTCCGGCGCAGCACAGCCAAGAGCTACGACTCGCCCACAACCTATGAGGTGCATTGCGAGTATGCCGGCGGCATCAAGACGAGCATTGGCTCGCACAATCGCATGGGGGTGAAAGTCACCGGCGAGGACGGTTGGGTGTATGTCACGCGCGGCCGAGTGGAGGCTTCGAATCCCGCATGGGCGAAGCTCGATTTCAACGCCGGCAAAATCAAGGCCTACAATTCCCCCGGCCACACGCGCAATTTCCTGGACGGCGTGAAGAGCCGCAAGCCCGCTATCTGCCCCGCCGAAACCGCCCACCGTTCCATCACCCCCGGCCACCTCGGCTACGTTTCCAACACCGTTGGCCGCGCATTGAAATGGGACGCAAAGAAAGAACAAATCATCGGTGACAAACAAGCCAACGCGCTGCTCCAAAAGCTGGGTTTGCGGAAGCCTTGGACCCTCGGATGAGCGGCGAAACCAAACCCTTTACGCTCACCAACCAGCACGAATACCGCGGCCAATCCTTCCCGCTGGCGTTGGAAGTGAACGCCGGCAACCTTGATGACGCCTGCGCGTGGGCACGAGAACACGCCGACGAACTTGACACCCACGCCGCGGAGCAGGGCGCGGTGCTGTTGCGTGGAATGCCGTTGGCCTCACCCGAGGATTTTGATGCCATCGTGGCCGCAATCGGCTTCCCCGTTTTTTCCTACGCCGATTCTCTATCCAACGCCTATCGCATCAACTACACCCCGCGCGTTTTCTCCGCCAATGAAGCGCCGCCCGAGGTCACTATTTTTCTCCATCACGAAATGGCGCAGACGCCTTCGCCGCCGAGCAAACTTTTTTTCTTCTGCCAAACCGCACCCACCGAAGGCGGTGCCACGCCCATTTGCCGCTCTGATATTTTGTGGGAACACCTCGTCGAACAACGCCCCGCCTTCGCCGCCGATTGCAAAAACAAAGGCCTCAAATATTCCAACGTGATGCCCGCCGAGGCCGACAAAGATTCCGGCATGGGCCGCAGTTGGCAATGCACTTTCAGCGCTGAAACCCGCGAAGACGCTGAGGCCCAAATGACTGCCCTCGGCTATACGTGGCAATGGCAACCCAACGGCGACCTGCGCGCCACCACGCCCGTGCTCCCCGCCGTCCGCGATCTCGGCGATGGGCGTGCCAGTTTTTTTAACCAACTTATCGCCGCCTTCAACGGCTGGAAAGACACCCGCAACGACCCCGCCAAGGCCATTACCTTCGGCGACGGTTCGCCGCTGGATCCCGAGGATGTCGCCACCGCCAGCGCCCTCGCCGACGACTGCACCTTCGACCTCCCCTGGCAATCCGGCGACCTCGCCCTCATCGACAACCACACCGCCATGCACGGCCGCCGCACCTTCAAAGGCCCCCGCAAAGTGCTGGCCAGCCTCGTGGCTGCGTAAGGGTTAAACAATTAATCACATTCATCCCGCCAGCACGCCAATTCGGCGGTGGACGTGAAGTGGTTGCAAATCCTCTTCGCGCGTGAAAGCTTGCGAATTCGCGCGATACTGATATTGTATCTGCATGAACTTGAAAGCGATCATCCACGAAGCCAAGGAAGGCGGATACTGGGCCGAGGTGCCGTCACTCCCCGGCTGTGTGACGCAAGGCGAAACGATGGATGAACTCAACGCCAACCTCCGCGAAGCCATCGAAGGCTGGCTGGCAGCGGGTGAGCCGGATTGCGAAATCAGCGCCCCCTCCAAAGTCATCGAGGTGGCCGTGTGAAACAGGTCACGGGCAAACAACTTGCCCGGGCGGTGGAAAAGCAAGGTTGGGAGTTGGCCCGAGTTCAGGGCAGTCACCACATTTTCAAAAAGTCCGGACACCGCGAACGCGTGGTCATCCCCATTCATGGCAATCGCCCGTTGAAAATCGGCCTGCTCAAATCACAAATGAAAATTGCGGGTTTAACCGAAGCGGATCTCTGATCCTTTTCGGTTGAGCAAATTGGCTTGATGCCGTGTAATCAACGGCGATGCATTGTTTCCTGAAAATCTTTTCACTTGGGTTGGTGCTTTCGGCAACGTGCGTCTTGGGCGCGCCGACTGCGGCTCAATTGGAATTTTTTGAAAAGAACATTCGGCCGGTGTTGGTGGAACGTTGCTACGAATGCCACAACAGTGGCGGCAAAGCGAAGGGCGATTTGGTTCTGGATTGGCGCGGTGGCTGGATGGCGGGCGGCGACAGTGGGTTGTTGTTCACGCCGGGCAAGCCGGAGGGAAGCTTGCTGCTGCGCGTGTTGCGGCATCAGGAAAAGGATCTGAAAATGCCGAAGGATGGGCCGAAGCTTTCGGCGGCAGTGGTCAACAATTTTGAGCGTTGGATTGCGATGGGCGCGCCGGATCCGCGATTGAAACCGCCCACGAAAGAACAAATCGCCAAGGCCACCTCGTGGGAAACCACGCTGGAGCGACGGAAAAAATGGTGGAGCTTTCAGCCCATCCGCGATGCCAAACCGCCGAAAGTGAACGGCAATTGGGCCGTGACGGACATCGACCAATTTATCCAAGCCGGTTGGAGTGCAAAAAAACTAAAACCCACCGCTGACGCCCGGCCGGAAATTTTTATCCGGCGCCTCTCTTTCGCGCTCACCGGTTTGCCGCCGACGTCGGAGGAATCCCTTGCGTTCACGAAGGCCGCGGCCATCAATCGTAAATTGGCAATCGAAAATGCCACCGATCGTCTGTTGGCATCGGCGCATTTTGGCGAGCGTTGGGCGCGGCATTGGATGGATTGGGTGCGCTATGCCGAATCGCTCGGCAGCGAGGGCGACCCGCGCGTTCCGCACGCTGTGCAGTATCGCAATTATCTCATCCGCGCGCTGAACGCCGACGTGCCGTACGACCAACTGTTGCGCGAGCACCTCGCCGGCGATCTTCTGCCCAAGCCACGCGTGAACGCCAAGCTCGGCCTCAATGAATCGGCCATTGGCCCGGCACATTATCGTTTCTTTTTGCAGGGCTTCGCGCCCACTGACGCGCTCGATGAATTGGTCCGCACCACCGAGGACCAAATCGATGTCGTCTCCAAAGCTTTCCTCGGCCTCACCGTTTCGTGCGCACGC
>JACNJL010000069.1 GCA_014382585.1 Limisphaerales bacterium
GCGCGTTGGCATACGCATCCACCGCAATCACCTCCACGCCGTAGCGCTGCAGCTCGATGACCACCTCCTTGCCCAACTCGCCCGACCCGCATAACAGCACGCGCCGCGCCTCGTCCGTAAATGGTGTTCCGATAGTGCTATCCATGAATGCGCAAATCCTACGATCTCCCATCGCCGTTGGCTACTGTGAGTTGTTCAGAGGACAAGCGCGTGCTCACGGCCGGCTGCGGCCGGCGTCGATGATATCCTGCAGTTCCTTTTTCATGCGGGCGAAGACCTCGGGGTGTTGCTCGGCGACGTTGTGTTTTTCCTGCACGTCTTTGCTGAGGTCAAACAAGGCGAATCGCGGAGCCGGTTGATTGGCGAGTTTGTTGGTGACGATGACGTTGCGTTTGCGTTTGGAATCGTGGCGCTGGAGTTTCCAGTTGCCGGCGCGGTAGCCGTAGTTGCCGCCTCGGCCGTTGTCTTGTTGCACGAGATGATCGCGACCTTTCGCGCCTTGTTTGCCGAGAAGCGCGCCGAGGAGATTAAAGCTGTCGGGCACGGCGGCCTGGGGCAGTTTCACGCCGGCGAGCGCGGCAAAGCTGGCGGCGAGGTCGATGGTGCAGACCATTTCCTCGGATACCTGCGGTTTGATTTTGCCCGGCCAATAGGTGATGAAGGGCGTGCGGGTGCCGCCTTCGAGCACGCTGTATTTGCCGCCGCTAAAGGGGCCGCCGGGTTTGTGATCGCCCATCTTCTCGAGTGCCTCGTCCTGGTATCCGTCGTCGCCCACGGGGCCGTTGTCCGAGCAAAACACAATAAGGGTGTTGTCGGAGAGCTTGAGGCGGTCGAGGGTTTTCACCAGCTCGCCCACGCACCAGTCGAGCTGCACGATCACGTCGCCGCGATAGCTCAGACCGGATGTGCCGCGAAAGCGCTCGTGCGGAATGCGCGGCACATGCAGATCGTGTGAGGAGAAAAACAGGAAGAACGGGTTGTCCTTGTTGGCCTCGATCCATTTGTTCGATTGCTTCACCCATTCGTCAGCCAAATCCTCATCGCGGAACCGCGCTTCCTTGCCGCCGGTGTAAAAGCCGATGCGACTGATGCCGTTGTGGATGGTGGAATTGTGCCCGTGGCTCCAGTCCATCTTCAATGTATGCCGATGCGTAATACCAGTGGGATGATCCGGGCTCGGCTTCATGCGCCCAACCCAAAGCGGATCTTTCGGATCGAGATTCTTCACGCGATGATTCTCCACATACACCTGCGGCACACGATCGTTGGTGGTGGGCAACAGGAAATTGTAATCGAACCCAATCTCGCGCGGGCCGGGCTTCAATTCGCCGTTCCAATCCGGCCCATCAGGTCCGCCCAAGCCGAGGTGCCACTTGCCGATCACCGCGGTCTTGTAGCCGGCCTTTTGCAGCAGGCTCGGCAACGTCTCCGGTCCCGGCTGGATCACCGCCGGACTGTTCGGCGGCGCGATGCCCGTGCCCTGCTGGCGAAACGCATACTTGCCCGTGAGAAACGAAAACCGCGTGGGCGTGCAAGTGGAGGCTGAGCAATAGCCGCTGGTGAACCGCACCCCACCGGCGGCGAGCCGGTCGATATGAGGCGTCTTCAAATTCTTCGGCTTCGCCCCGTAGCAACCGATATCCCCATACCCCAAGTCATCGGCCATAATGACGATGATATTGGGCTTGGTCGTTTCCTTGGCCAACCCGCTGAGGCTGCCGGTTACCAATGCGAACAGGAGAAACAGATGTCGAACTTTCATGGGTGCGGCGAGATTGCCTCAAACTTCTGGAGTCGTCACGATTCTTCTCCGGCATTCAGTCTTGGGGACGCACCGAATCGTGTCTAAACTTCAGGCACGGCAAATTTCATGCTCATCAATCCCGCCAACATTCAAATCACCCGGCTTGACGAGCATCTAGCGCATGTCGATACCGTGGGGCACTGGATCACCACCCAGTGGCCGGAGGAATCTTTGAGGGAGGTTTGCGACATGCTTTTGGATGATTCGAATTGTCCGCCCACCTTGATCGCCATGGCGGAAGACCAGCCCGTTGCGGTGCTGGCGTACAAACGCCATCCGTCCACGGAGTCTGATACCGACGAACTTTGGATCAATGTCCTGTACGTGACGCCAGATTGGCGGAAGCGCGGGATCGGAAGTCAGCTGGTCCGCGAAGGCACCTCCTTCGCCGCCACTCACGGCCCGAAGCCGTTGTTTGTCTTCACCGACATCCCTCAATTCTACGAACGCCTCGGCTGGCAACGGCACCGTTTTAACAAAGCGAAACAGATGCACGTGCTCAAGCACTCTTTCCACCGCAGCACGATCGGGAACACCTGAGTGACTTAATTTTTTTAGGCCACCGATTTATTTACGGGAGGCCCCCAGTTGCGGGCCGTTATCCGCCGGCATGGATTTGTGCCACATGATGCAGGCTTTCGTAAATTGAGCAACGAGATCCGGATGGTTTGCAGCACGGCTCTGAGTTTCGCCGCGGTCTGTTTCCATGTTGTACAACTCCGGTTCGGTGCCGTCGAATTCGCAGAGGAATTTCCATTTCCCGGCGCGCACGGCGAGGTCCGGTAAATCGTTGTCGCCGTAAAAGGCATCGCGATCAGGCGGACGGCGGAAATAAATCGGCGCCTTGCGCGAGGCTTCTGATTTACCAAGGAGCACCGCCGGCAGGGATTCGCCGTCGTAGCGCACGCCTTGGGGATGCGGCGCCCCGGCAAGGTCCAGCAGCGTGGGCACGAGATCGACGGCGGAAAATACCGAGTCGCGGTTCACAAAATTCTGTTTCGCCACCGGACCACCCCAGGCAATGAGCGAGGAGCGCACGCCGCCTTCGTAAAGGTGCGTCTTGAAACCACGAAAAGGGCCGGCCGATCCGGCGCCCTTCTCGGGCCCGTTGTCGGAGCAGACGAGCACGAGCGTGTTGTCGCGCAAAGTAGG
The DNA here is from genome assembly GCA_014382585.1 of Limisphaerales bacterium. Lineage (NCBI taxonomy): Bacteria > Pseudomonadati > Verrucomicrobiota > Verrucomicrobiia > Limisphaerales > Limisphaerales bacterium. The sequence continues at coordinate 2,957 of JACNJL010000069.1, forward strand.
GTCGTTGCGAATGAGCTCAAAGAGCCGACCGAGTTGGCGGTCCATTTCCTGCAGCACGGAATGATACAAGCCGCGCTTGCCGTCCGCCCATTGATCGACCGGCGGCCAAAACGGGCTGTGTACATCGTCCGGCCAAAGGTTGAGGTAAAACGGCTGCTTGGCCTTCACGGCTTTTTGAATAAACGGAATCGCTTCATCGACAAATCCTTCGGTGATCTTCGAGCGCTGCATCCAGCGCACCCCTTTGCCGAGCCGCGTGGCATCGGCCCATATCCGGCCGGGCTTATTCGGATCCTGTCCAGGCCGTAACGTGAGCGGCAGCAGCTTGGGCCCCATGCCCTCGAAATTGGTGAGCGACGCGTCGAAGCCGTACTCGGTGATCGCCGGCGCCTCGTCCACATCGCGCTGGCCGCCCATGTGCCATTTGCCAAAATGCCCCGTGGCATAACCGGCCTGCTGCAGCGAGCGCGCAAGCATCGGTGCCTTGGGATCGAGCCACTGCGCCATGCCGCGCCGCTCGTTCACTGCGCGATGCGCGAGGTACGAGGTGATGCGCCAGCGTTGCGGATATTGCCCCGTGGAAATCGCCGTGCGCGACGGCGAACAAATCGGCGAGTTCACGTAAAACTGCTCAAACCGCACGCCCTCTTTCGCCAGCCGATCAATCTGCGGCGTCCGGGCGTCCTTATTCCCAAAACACGAGAAGTCCCCCCATCCCATGTCGTCGATAAACACCAGCACCACATTCGGCGGCGCCGCAGCCAGCGGGGTGTGAAGGAAAAGCGTGAGGCAAAGAGCGAGGAGAGGTTTCATGCGCCGAGCGTAGAGGCATCGAAAACTGACTGCACGAAAAATACCGTCGTCATTTTCGCGGTGTATGCAGTTCGATGGGGAGATGGCGCTGATAGCGCTTGAAATCCTTGTCCTTGGTCATGATGGGCATTTGCCATAATGCGGAACAGGCACACAAAACAAAATCGGTCATTGAGCCTTGGACGCCCTTCCCTCGGCACTGATTGAACATGACGGCGGCCAATTCGAATACCTCGGTGTCCAACTGGCGATCCGGAAACGCCGCCACGGCTTCCTTCAACTTCTTAAATCGTTTTTCATCGCGAATGCCGCACAAAATCTCCATGCGAATGATGCCGACCATTTGCACGCTGCCATTTTCAATCAACTCACCCAACTCCCGCACTTGAGAGGACGGCTCATCACCCTCCTTGCGCAGCGCCTCGGACCAAACATCCGTGTCCACGATCACTTTCATTTGCGTTGCCGTTCGCGTTTGTAGTCATAATCAGGATCGTACTCAACTGTGCCAAACAGCCCCGTGATTTTTCGTTGCTCCTCACGCTGCACAAACTCCGCCAAAGCATGGTTCACGACGTCTTTTTTTGTGCGTAACCCGCTGATTTTTTTTGCCTTGGCCAGCAACTCAGAGTTCAACTCAATGTTTGTATTCATGTGCAAACACTTGCACAAAACATTGTGCAACACAAGGCGGGTTTTGATGGAATTTACCGCACCGCTCGCACGTCCTTTTCCCATTTAGCCAACAGCGCCTTCAAACGGGCGACATCCTTGGGGTGTTGGGCGCGAAGATCGGTTTTCTCGCCGAGATCCTTGGCCACGTCGTACAGCCATTCCTCGGTCTTCCCTTCGGTTTTGCGGACGTACTTCAGGTTGCCATCGCGAACGGCGGTCCAAGTGCGATCGCCGCGTTTGCCGCGCCAGTAGAGAGTGCGGGGCATGTCGGGCTTGCGGGCGGTGAGATGCTGCACGATGTCGAGGCCATCGAGTTGTTTGGGCGACACCTTGGCTTGGGCGAGGTTGAGAATGGATCGGGTGAGATCGAAGGTGGCGCAGACTTGCTTGCTCGTTTGGCCCGCAGGCAGTTTGCCGGGCCAACGCATGATGAGTGGCACGCGGATGCCGCCTTCGAGCGTCATGCTCTTGGCTCCGCGCAAGGGGCCCATGTTCGCCGCACCAGCGAAGCCGCCGTTGTCGGACACGAAAATCACCAGCGTATTTTGCTCGAGCTTGTGCTTTTTCAACGCCGCCAACACGCGGCCCACTTCGGAATCGAGATCCTCCAGCATTGCCACGTACGTATCCGCATCGGGCGTCATCCAGTTTTCCTTGGTCACCTTCTTGGCGGCATCCTTCGGGCCCTGAAACGGAAAGTGCGGGCACTCGTGTGAGACAAACAGAAAGAACGGCTGTTCCTTGTGGCGCGCGATGAAGTCCACGGATGATTCAGTGATGAGATGCGTCATGTACCCCTCCGAATGCACCGGCAACCGCCCGCGAAAGAGCACGTGCAAATCGCTCGTCTCCCGGTGATTAAAATAATGCACATTGCCACCGAGGTACCCGAAGAATTCATCCCAGCCATGCTCCATGGGATTGAAGCGCGGCTCGTAGCCGAGGTGCCATTTGCCAAACACCCCGCAGACGTAGCCCGCCTGTTTCAACGCCCCCGGCAACACTCCCTGCGCCGCCGGCAAACCCAACTGCCGTTGCGCCGCCAACCGAATGGCGTCATCGTACCGGCCCACGTTGCCCGTGCCGATGGCGCACTCCAGCCCGCCGGCCCGCTGCGGATACCGTCCCGTGAGCAGCGCCGTGCGCGTGGGGCTGCACTCCGTGCCGTTCGAATAATGCTGCGTGAACCGCACCCCCTCCTTCGCCAACCGATCAATCACCGGCGTCTTCGCCCGCGGATGCCCATAGCATCCGAGGTCCCCATAGCCCATGTCATCGGCCAAGATGAGGACGATGTTGGGCGGGGCGGCGCTGAGATTGAAAAGCGCACAGACTGTGACGAGAAAATAGAGAATTCTCCGCATCACTATCAGGAAAAATCTGCGTTAAATTTGTATTGTCCGCAATGACGGCATCGCCACTTGTAAATTGCAGGGTCACCCCCGGGCCCATAATTCTCCTTAAGCGAGCCGACAAAATCCGCACTCAAACTCGAGTCCCCAAATGCCGCGTGAAATGCCTCCAATGACAGCCCTTTTACATCTTCACGAGACGCATCTCCATGAAATTCACAGGCATCGTTGCAGCAAATCTGCCATTCCTCCTGTTGCCAACTAATGAATCCCGGTGTTTTTCGAGTCACCTCATCCACGATTTCAGAGGACAATTCCGCAACTGTTAACGGGTAATCATCACTAAATGTACCGTCGAATTTATCTGCGGCACTCCCATCGGCAACGCACCAAGGACAAATGTCCTCAATCTCCTCTTCCGCATAAATGTTGGGTGCGTATGTGAATCCCCGAGTTTGGCCACAACATTCACATTCGGCTTCACTGGGTTTCACCGCACCTGTGGCAATAGGGTCCGGATGATATTTAAAAGGTGGCAACATTTTCAACTCACCTTCTTCAAACGCGTAACCCGCCCTGTTGCGACCCATTCGGCGACGAGGATGTTGCCGTCGTTGTCGAAGCAGGCGTCGTGGGGATGAACGAATTTTCCGGCAACCCACGTCTCGGGTTTGCCGCGGTTGACCTTCTTCTGCTTCACCACGCCTTCGACATCATCACCGAGGCGGGCGACGACTTTATTGTTGTCGCCCAGCAAGGTCACGCGCGCGTGGAGCTCGGGCACGAGCAGGAGATTTTTGTAAGAATCCAAATTGGCGGGCAGCCCGTAGCCGGACAGGGTCTCGAGATATTTTCCGTCCAGCGTGAGGTATTGCAGGGTGTGATGGGCGCGATCGCAGACCACCACGCGTTCCTCGCGGCCCGGCCGGCGATCGATCCAGATGCCGTGCGGTGTGGCAAATTTCCCTTTGCCCTTACCCGGACCGCCAAACTTGGACACCCAGTTGCCGGCCTTGTCGTAGCGATGCACGTAAAACGAGCCGTAGCCATCAGCCAGTAGAAATCCGCCGTCGTTGAGGAAGGCAAAGTTGGTCGGCATAAACGCATCGCGCCCCCACCGCTTGACGCGCACTTTGTCTTCGTCCTTTTTGTAAACACCGCTGTCCATCGGTGCGTATTTTTCCCAAACCGTCTCGCCTTTGAGCGTGAGCTTGGCGAAGGCCTTCACGTTTTGGTAGGCGCACACGTAAAGGAACTGCTCCTTGCCCTCGGTGCGCACCTCGATGCCGTGGCCGCCGCCCTGAAATTGATTACCGAAGGCGCGAATGAATTTGCCCTTTTGGTCGAACACAAAAATAGACGGGTGATCCTTCAAGTTTTGCCGACCTTCATGAATGACGTACAGCAAGCCCTCGGCATCCACGGCCACATTATGGGTGGTCTGCCATGTGTACTTAGCCGGCAATTGCGCGAAGCCATGCTGCACCTCGTACTGGTGTTCCCCTTCGCCGATGATCACCTGCTTGGGAGTTTTATTGGCCAGCAACAGTTGTGGCATGGCGATGACGGCTGTCGAGGTGGCAAGAAATTGACGACGGGAATGGGGTGTCTTCATAGGTAAACGAGTTGATGGAGTTTACGCCGCAAGCCGCCGGATGCAAGGGCGGAGGTTTACTCGACCATCACTACCGGGAACGGGCTACCACTGGTTTGGACGCCGCCCCTTCGATAGCGCACTTTGGTCCATTGACCGGCGATGGGCAGGCGAACCTCCATCCAGTCCCACGCCTTGGGGAGTGCGGGTTGGAGGGTGAGTTGTTTGTCGGGGATGGAATAGCGCAGGCCAGCGAGGCCTTCGAGATAGAGTAGAATTTTGCCCGCGTTAAAGTTGGAGTACTGATCCCCAAACAAACTGAGATCACGCCGGTAAGCCTCGGGCGCCATGGGGATTTTCCACTGCGGATGATAGTTGTAATGGATAAGATGATTGAGCGTGAGTTCGGTGGCTTCTTTTTTGAGACGCTGGCGGAACATTCCGTCGAGGGTGAAGTAGGCGGTGTCGGGCGTGTAACCAAAGGCGTGATCGTCCTGTGATTTAAACTGCGCCATCGATTGCTTGGCCATGGCCAGTGGGAAGAAGGCGCCGTAGAATCCTTTGTCGCGGTTAAGCGCCCAGGCATGAACCATGCGCTTGGCGTATTCGTTTGGGAAATTCGGCGAGCGCATGGACCAGAAGGCGGTGGTCATGAGCATGCCGTTCTGGGGCGCGGCAAAATAGTTCGGCACGCCGTTGGCTTCCCAGCGTTGATCGAACATCAGTCGCACGTGCTTGGGATCATCGCGGCGCACGAGTTGGTTCCAGTGCGGCACATCGGCTTCATGACCGGTGAGGCGAGCCATCTTCACGAGCGTGTCGGCTACCTCAAAGGTGTTCATCGCAAACCCCGGCAGGCGTTTCTCGTACAGCTTGGCGAAGTGCCCTTCGTAGCAAGCCTTGAGAAACTGCACATCACCGGTGTGCTGATAAATCTGCCACGCGCCGAGAACGTGCTCGGAGGTTTCCACACCGTAAGCGCCACTATGCCAGCTGATGCCCTTGTTGTCTGAGAGCATCCGCAGGCCGTTGGGCGTTTCTCGGAAACGATTGTTCTGCGTGAGATGCTTCCAGGTAAGGACATTGCCATAAGCGTAACGGCTGTGATTGCGCGTCCAGGCGCCGACCTTAATTTGAAATGCCGCATCGTAACGGTGTATGCCGAGAAAATTGTTCACCGCCGTTTGCGTGTGCGGTTCCTGCTCCCAGCCTTTGCCGACCTCAATGTAGTACATGAGATAGAGCGACCACAGGTAATAGTAGATGTCGACATAGCGTGGATCAGGACAGCGAAACCACGGGATTTCGTCGTTGAGCTGGCGATTCATCTCAGCGGTCTTGGCGGCCTGCCACGGCTTATGATGCGCAACGATCTCGCGCGCGGCGCGGATGGCCGTGCCGCCATCATCGTGCATGGCCCAGGACACCACCGTACCCTGCGCATCGCACGGCACGGAGATCGTGTAATGCTGTACCCCGCGGTCGTCCTTGCGGGTGACAACGGCCCCAGACAAATCCCGCGACACGCTCAGCGCCGTGGTCATGCCCGAGTAAACACAGGGACCAATCCGTTCGCCGCGATTGGGGTCGGGCCGCGATTTCACCGTGCCGCCTTCCCGAATCACCACTACATTATTCCGCGCATCAAATCGAATGGCCGCGGTGGAGGTGACGCTCTTGCGATGAAAAAAACTGTGGCCTTCAAATCGCAACGTCACCGGCTTGGACGCCGTGATGATCGAGGCCGCCGCGTCATTGGCCGCAATGAATTTCTCCTCGCGAATCGTCACGCCGCCGACCTCATATTCGCAGATCATCTTATCCGGCCGCCAACGCATGCTCTTCGGTTTGGGATGCTTGAAGGTCTGTCCATCGACGATCACGCTGCCGTAGAGCACGCGGGTGTCCTTATAAAACTCCCAACCGTTGTAGTCGTTACCCTTGCCGGTGTGCTCCGTACCGGTCAACGCGCTGTCGAGCAGGCCCACACCGCGACTGCGCAGGTCGTGATGAAACGGATGCGTCAGGCCGATTGTCTCATCCTCCATCAACTTCCAACTCGCATGAAAGCCCCCGACATAATAGGCAAGATTGCCCGCCATGAACCCGTGCTTGCGCCCTTGAATTTCCTGCTCCAATCGCAGGCAGTAATCGGTGAACGCCGGCTTTTCACTGGCGAACCCCACCAAGGAACCCACCAGCAACAGCCCTAGGCCAAGGCCGCGGCGAATGAATGGCGAAATGGAGGGCATGGCGTTCGGCGCGCACTTGAGCGCGCGGCTTGGTTTCTATGGGAAAACAAACCGCGCGACAACATTTTATCCGATGGATGGCATTTATTGAAACGGCGCGGTATAACCCGCCCCCATGCGCATTGTGATGGATCGACTTCGATGGCTGCTCTTGGCTGTGTTTACTTTGAGCGTGACCGCGCTGCTCCCGGCCGCCGATCGTCCGAATATTGTGCTGATCATGGCCGACGACATCGGCGTGGAAGGCATCGGCTCCTACGGCGGCACGAGCTATCGCACCCCGGCGATTGACCGGCTCACGACACAGGGCATTCGGTTCCGCCACGCCTACTCCCAACCGCTCTGCACCAACACGCGAATCCAGCTGATGACCGGCCGGTACAACAACCGCAACTGGACTTACTTCGGCACAATGGATCCGAAAGCCAAGACCATCGGGCATTATATGCAGGAAGCCGGCTACCACACCTGCATCGCGGGCAAGTGGCAGCTGCAAAGTTACGATCCGCCGAGCTATCCAGGCGCGCACCTGCGCCGCGGCAAAGGCATGAAGGTCACCGACGCGGGTTTCGACGAGTACAGCCTCTTTCATTCCTGGCACACCGAGGACAAAGGCCTGCGATTTGCCCGGCCGACCACGTTTGAAAACGGTAAATTGCTGAATGACCTAAAAGGTAAATACGGGCCGGATCATTGGGTGGATTTCATCAACGACTTTATCCGCCGCAAGAAGGACAGCGACAAGCCGTTCTTTGTCTATTACGCCATGGCCCTACCACATCGACCGTTTGTGCCCACGCCGAACAGCCCCGACTGGAATAACGGCATTCCGCTCGAGAATGAGGACACCCGATATTTTCCGGACATGGTCGAGTACATGGACAAATGCGTCGGCCGCGTGGTGAAGCAGATTGATAACCTCGGTCTCAGCAAAAAAACGCTCGTCATTTTTTACAGCGACAACGGCACGCACCGGAAGATTACTTCGCAAACCACGCGCGGCCCTGTGGTCGGCGGCAAAGGCCGCGCCTCCGATGCCGGCACGCACGTGCCTCTGGTCGTGCGTTGGCCCGGACGCATCCGGCCGGGCCTCAACGACAATCTGGTGGATTCCACCGATTTCCTGCCCACGATCATGGAAGCCGCCGACCGGCCCATCCCCGCTCAGGCCAAGCTCGATGGCATTAGTTTTTTCCCGCAACTCCTCAACCGCCCTGCCGAACCGCGCCCGTGGGTCTTCTGCCATTACGATCCTCGACCCGGCTGGGATAAGGATCAGTTTCGTAAAATCCGTTTTGCCCGCGACAAACGCTTCAAGCTCTACGGCAACGGCAAGCTGTACGACGTCCCCAATGACAAACTCGAGCAGCGCCCCATCACGCAGGACACCCCGGCATCCCGCACCGCCCGCCAGCGGCTGGCCGCCGTGTTGCAAGCCCAGCCCAATCCTGATCCCGCCCCGCGCGATGGCGATCCGCGCGACACCGAGCAGCGCCTCTACCTCGCCGCCGGCGGTCAGCTCAGTGTATTTGCCGTAAACAAAACCACCGGCAAACTGGCGCCGCTGCAGCAGCTCGCGCTCCCCGGCGCAGGCCCCTTCACTTTCGCGCCCAACCGTGAGCTGATGTACGCCACCGCCAGCACGGATGTACCCAAGAAAAAAACCCCGACGATTGCCACGTTAGCAATTGCGGCGGACGGCAAACTGAAGCTCGCCCATCAAGCCGCCGTCAATTTGCGCCCCGGCTATTTGATGACCGATAACAACGGCGAATTTCTCGCCGGCAACCACTATGGCCCGGGCAAAGCGACGGTTTGGAAGATCGATCCGATCTATCGCGGCACCACCATCGGCGAACTGACCCTTGAGCAGCGCGCCCACAGCGCCGTCTTTTCGCCGGACAACCATTGGCTGCTCGTGCCCGCCACCGGCCCCAACAAAGTGTTCATCAACCAGTTCACCGCGCAGGTCGGCACCACCAAACCGCACAATCCCCCCTTCGCGCGCGGGCCTGCTGGCGACCACGAGGCGCGCCAGCCGCGGCATTTGGTGTTTCATCCTAATTTATCAATCGCCTACACCACCAACGAACGCGAGCAACCCGGCGTCGGTGCGTGGCAATGGGACACCGAGCAAGGCCGGCTCACGCCCATGCAAAACATCGTCACGCAACCGAAAGGATTCACCGGCACCATCACCACTGCCGATCTGCACCTGACGCCCAATGCGAAATATCTCTACATCTCCAATCGCGATATCACTGCGCGTTTTGAACCCACCGGCCGCGACAGCATCGTTGGGTTTCAGGTAGACCCGCAACACGGCCAGCTCAAGCTAATCAGCCATACCCCCTGCGAACGCGTGCCGCGCTCATTCACCATCGACAAACTCGGCAAGTTCCTCTACGTGGCCGGCCAAACCGACAACCGTCTCGGCGCCTACCGCATCGAACCCAACGGCACACTCAAGAAGATCGCCCAATACGAAGTCGGCAAAGGCCCCATCTGGGTGGAAACACTTTCGTTGCCGAAATAAACCGTCCGCCCATCAGAACGTCTTACCCTGCATGTTGGCGCGGCATTCTTTGCGGTTGCGTTCGAAGCGTTCGAGTTGCTCCTTGAGGCGCGCATCCGCCTCGGCGATCAATTTTTGATCCCCCTTGGCGCGGTCGATGGACTTCGTATGATTCTGGCGCGCCATCAGCTCGAAGTGGTCCAACCCGGCAAACCGTGCCTTGTACACGTCCTGCACATCTTCCGCGTCGATGGCATCGAGATAACGCATCATCACCGTGCGCAGTGCCGAGGCTTTCTCGGGCATGGACTCGATGAGATTGGTCTGCTCCGCATAATCCGTCTTCACGTTGAAGAGTTTCTGCTCGCCGCTCAGGTGATGCTCCATGAATTTATAATCGCCCAGCCGGATCACCGTCAGCGGGGGCGCAAAGTAGCATGGATAATGGAACACAAACCCTTCCCCCGGCCGTTTGACCGTGGCGCCATTGCCCTTTTCAAACACGCCGCGCAGGCTGGCGCCATCCAGATCCTTCGGCAGCGGCTGCGCGCTTTTGGCATAATCATGTAAGGTCGGCAGCAGATCCCATTGCGCCACCGGCACATCGCATTGCGCGCCCGCTTTCACTCCCGGCCCGGCCACCACGAACGGCACGCGCAGGCCGCCCTCATAGAGATTGGCCTTCCCGCCGCGCAACGTCCCATTGGGCCCAAGCCCGCCGCCGTTGTCGGACGTAAATAGAATGATCGTGTTGTCGAGCTGCCCCGTTTTCTTTAACGCCGCCACAATCGCGCCCAGGCCCTCGTCGCATTCCTCGAGCATCGCCGCGTATTGCAGACGCCAGGAGCTGATCACCTTGCCCTTGGGCATTTCATCAACCGGTAGATAATCAGAGTCCGTTAGGTATTTCCCGCGGGGCAGCTTGCGGTATTTCTCAATGAGATCCGCTCGGGCCGCATGAGGAACGTGGACGGCGTAGTGTGACACCATCATCAAAAACGGCCGCTTACCGCTATGCGCGTTGACAAAATCCACCGAGCTTTTCTGGAGCGACGCCATGCGCTTCGGATTATCCGGCGGCAACTTCGTGCGGTTCTTCAGGCTGATGTAATCGCCGTGAAAATTCCCATTGTCGCCATGGGGCTCAAGCTCGTCCGTGACATCGTAGCCAATCGTTTCCATCCGCTCATTGCCCATCCCCTTGCCGAAATGCGCGGTGATATAATTTGGATCCGCCGCCTTCACCACATCGGCCAGCGACGTTTCATTCTTCCACTCCAGCTTGCGTTGCAACGCCAGCACATCATGCACAAACGTGTACCCGAGCCGCCCGGGCGTTTTGCCGAACTGAATGCTCTTGCGCGACGGCGTACAGGTGGGGGCCGGCGCGTAGGCGTTGGAAAACTTCATGCCGCGTTTGGCCAACGCCGCCAGATGCGGGGTCTGGTGAAAGTCACTCGCCGAATTCGGATCGCTCTCCATCATCCGCACCGACGTATCCGCCCAGCCCAGATCATCGACATAAAAGATCACAATATTCGGCCGTTCGGCCGCCATTAATGCAGCCGCACAAAACAGTCCGGCGAAGATTAAACAATAGTTTTTCATGGGTTCGATTGGGTTACTTATTTAGGAACAACTCACTGGTGATGATTTGGCGCAGGAGATCTTTCAGACCGGCTTGTTCGCCGAGGGTGTGTTGGACGATGCGATCAATCTCGGGGCGATCGCCGGCTTCCATGGTGCGGCCGGTGGCATAGGTGAGCAGCTTGGCGGTGAGGTTGCGGGTGAAGAGGTTGGGCTCGGCAATCATGATTTGCTTAAGGCCGCCGACATCGGTGAAGTCTTCGCCGTTGGGCATGCGGCCGGAGGAATCAATGGTGTGACCGGATTCATACTTCACACGCCAGGCGCCCACAGCGTCGAAGTTTTCCAACGCGAATCCAAGCGGATCGATTTTCTTGTGGCAATCGTTGCAGGACTCCACGGTCCGGTGTTTGGCGTAGAGTTCGCGAATGGTTAGCTCGCCGCGGGCGTCGGGTTCGGGAACTTCGACCTCGGGCGGCGGATCCTTGGGCGGGGTGCCGAGCAGGTTTTCCAGAATCCAGATGCCGCGGACGACGGGCGAGGTGTCGACGCCGTTAGCCGAGGCGGTGAGCACGGCGGCTTGACCCAGCAGTCCACCTCGTTTGCGTTGGCCGGCTAATGAAACTTTGCGGAATTGAGCGGTGGTATCGATCCCGTCCGCGGCCAACCCGTAATGTCGGGCGAGGTTGGCGTTGAGAAAGGTGAAGTCGGCGTCGAGGAAGGTGGTGGGCGGCAGGTTTTGATCGAGCGCATGCCGGAAGAAGAGCGTGCTTTCCTTGACCATGGCCTCAGCAATTCGGTTGCGGCGGAACTCGTAAAACTTCATGGGGTCGGGCGCCATTTCGACCGTGTTGTCGAGCTTCAGCCAGGCCCAAAGAAAGGTGTCCACAAATTCATCGGAACGAGGATCGGCCAACATCCGGTCGAGGTGGCCGGCAAGCACCTTGGGCTCGCGCAGGCGCCCGGCCTGGGCATCAGCCAGCAAGGGGGCATCGGGCATGGTGTTCCAGAGAAAATACGAAAGCCGGGAGGCGATGGCGTAGTGATCCAGCGCCCCTTCGGGTTCGCGTAGGTAAATGAACCGCGGAGAGCACAGAATGCCTTCGATGGCGGTACGGATCCCCTCGGGGCTGTGCTTGGCCAGTGCCAAATACGGGGCAATGTCTTCATCGGTGACGGGCCGGCGAAAGGCTCTTTCGGCGAAGCGACGCACCACGGCGGCGGGATCTTGATCGGCTTGACCGTACACGCGTTGGTGGGCCTGCGGAGGCCATTGCGCGTAGTGCGGGCCGGTCTCCACGATGCTGTGGATGACGATGCGCGGTCCGTTCACTTTCTCCAGCGCATCGATGAGCAGCTTACCGTAGCGCCCGTTTTGCTCGCGCCGCGGCAATTCACTGAAGGCGTCGAAATTGAACTTCGGATCGGCAATCTCCAGTAGATCGCGCGTGCCCCAGTAGCCGTTGCCAAACCCCACCTCGACACGCCAGCCTTGAGGGAGCCAGAGGCGTTTCTTGATGGTGACACGCCGGTTGTCGGGCAGATCCTCGGCGTGGACCAGCTTGCGCGGGCGCGTTTGAATCTGCGATTTACTGTTCGGGGCGGTAACGTAAACCTCAAAGCGGTGCAGATCCTCGGCGAAATAAACCGGGTAATCGTTGCGCTTTTGTTCCCGCAACTCCTGGGCGAAATTGCCCCGGCCCTTGGATTCCACGACGAAGCTAAACTCATACCAACCGTCGTGAGCGGCGCCTTCGCGGCAGTTGATAATGGTCTGCCCGCGCGGATCGCCCGGGGCGCGTTCATCGTTCTTGGAGAGCACGAGATAATCCCGTTCGGGATCATTCGCCTGAGCCTTGTAATTCAACGGACGCCCTTTCACGTCGTTGGGTCGATAGGTTTTCGCTTCCGGCCGCTCGTCCGGAAAGGTCGCGCGATCCACCGCCGCGCGCGCCACTTTTAAATATTGGCGCAGGAGGAAGTCCGACATTTGCAGGGTCTCGCCCAGGTTATCGAAACCCTCTTCCTTGTCGTCGGCCGGAAAGGCTTCAGTCGGGTCTTCCACCGAGAGATCCAGCCCGAGCAAATCCTCCAGCGTATTGCGGTACTGGGCGCGGTTAAGCCGGCGCAACACCACCGGCTTCCGATGCGCCGGTACGGCCCCGAGTCGGGCCGTCAAGGTCTTGAGAAAAGCCGCCGTGTCAGCCGCCTTGGGTTGCGGCTCATCGTCGGGCGGCATTTCGCCGAGGTCCAATCGATCCGCGATTTCCCGCCAGACCTCGACATTCTTTGCGTCCGCCGGATTCCAGGCCAACGTATCGAGCCTGAGCTTGCCCTTTTGTTTCTCGGCACCATGACACTGCACACAGTGAGCCTTGAAGAAGGCAACTGGACTCGCGATGACCGACAATGGGCCGGACAATAGCAGAAGCGGGACGACCCATTTCATGGCTAGATCAACCCGGTCAATGTGCCTTGGCTGCGGTTGAAGTAATCCTGCTCGGCCCCCATGCGTTGCAGCATGCTCAGGTACAGATTGCACAAGGGCTGCTTGCGCTGGCCGTCGAGATGCCGACCGTGCTGATAACCGCCGCCGGCCAGAAGCATCGGGAGATTGTCGTTGCTATGACGACTGCCACTGCCGAGGCCGGAGCCAAACAGAATCTGCGTGGAATCCAGCATGGACGTGCCGTCGGCTTGTTGGGTGGCCTTGAGTTTGCCAATAAAAGTGGCGATGTTTTCCATGAGGAATTGCTCCACGATGGCGAGTTGATCCAGCCGATCCTTGCGTTGGCCGTGGTGGGACAAGGTGTGGTAGCTCTCGCTCACCGCGTCGAGGCCCCAGTTGCAATTCGCCACATCCATGGACACCACACGGGTGGAATCGGTCTGCAAGGCGAGGAACATGAGATCCAGCCAGACGCCCACCAGATTGCCGCCGGTGTTTTCATCACGCGACCCGGCGCCGATTTTCTTCAAGGCCGGATCCTTCACCTCAGGCTTCGGCCGATCAATCCATTGCTCGGCCAACTCCAGTTTCTTCTCCGTCTCGCGGATGGACGTGAAATACTCTTCCAACTTGTGCCGGTCTTCCTGACCAAGTTGTTGTTTGAGGCCCTTGGCATCGCTGAGCACAGCGTCCAAAATACTGCCGCTCGAACCGAGGGCGGCGCGGTCGAACTTCTTTTTGTCCGCCGAGTCATCCTCAAACATGAGCCGGAACGCGTCGCTGGGTTTCACCACCGCCGGCACACGCACGCCGGTTCGGGTAAAGCTCATACCTTGTCGCCAGAAAACCAGCGACGGATAGCGCGTGTTATGCCCCACCAGCTCGGCCGCCCGTTGGTCGACCGAGAGGTTGCCGTCCGGATACCCCGCCCGTTCGGTGCTCAAGACACCGCTCAACAACGCGTGGTTTGCCGCGTGACCGCCGCGCACGCTGTGGTCGAAATTGGAAAACGCCGTGAACTCGTTCCGATACTTGGCCAACGGCTTCAAGGTCGGCGACAGCTTGTAGTCCGGCCCGGTCGTGGTGGGATGAAATTTATCGACCACCATGCCGAAGGGCACCGTGACCACCGCTAGCCGGGGCGATTGGCTTGCCTGTTCCACCGCCCGCGCCGAACGCGGTAGGAGGGATTCCATCATCGGCAACGCAATACAGGCACCGGCGCCTTTGAGAAATGTTCTGCGTGGGAGTGAACTGCTCTTCATTGGTCAGCCCGCAGCTTGGACTGATTCCGGCCAAAACGCAATCCCATCGGCGAGGCCGCCACAGCCATTTTATTTCCGAAACCGCCGCTCCACGTGGCTCCCCAGCAACGTACCCAACGCGTCGGCGGGTTCCCTGCTGAAATGCACATTTTTGCCGGCCCACCAATCGGTGTAGAGGCCGCCGGCGTTGGCCTTCACGAACTGCCACTGATCGCAAATCGTAATCTCTGGATGGCGCGCGATCACTTCGGCGGCCCACGGGTTGAGGTATTTTTGCATGACCCCGGCGGTGCGGGCGGGCGCCTTCCCGTTGGCGTCGAGCGCGCCAGCGGGCTCGAAGCCGTTGGGCACCGGACAGGTGGTCACCCAAATCAGCTTCGCCTTGGTTTTTTTCAGCTCAGCAATCACCGTTTCCAGGTTGGCCTGATAGTTGGCCTGATCATTTCCACTATCCCAATGACCGTGATTAAAACTGATCACATCCCAGTGCCGGCCGGGTTGGTCGTAGGCTCCAAGCCAGTCGATAATGTTCTTGGCGCCTTTGGCGGATGGCCCGCAATTGGTGGGCGGATGATGCAGGTTAAATTTCCCGGCCAACGCCGCGCGCAAACCCCGGTCATAATTTCCGGAGATCGAATCGCCGATGAACAGGTAGCGCGGCAGCTTCGGATCATCCAACGCCGCCTGATCGCCGATGGGCTGCAGATGAATCTGATCGGCCACCAGCACCTCGCCCTGTTTCCGCCCGATGACCGTGGCCTTGTTAATGAACGGGTTGCAGTCCTTCACGGTCAGCAGATTGTAAAGCAACGCGCTGGTCTGCCCGCCTTTCTTCAGGGAGATTTCATACTGCGTGCCGTTGATGGATAGCGTGCGCGGCTTGGCCTGGAAATCCCAGCGGCCAATGAACCGCAAATCCTCCGGCGTCGCCAACTGCTCGCGGGAGGGCTTTTGGTTGAAGTACAATTCCAGCCCATCCTCCGAGAGCCAACGCTCCTTCTTGGCCTCCTGCAAACTCTGCTCGAGCAACCGCCCGCCGCGCGAGCGCTTGATGCCCATGATCGGGCCTTCGGGCACAGCAAACGAGATCACCTCTTTCGACGAATGAATCTTGTACTCCAGCCGGCCCTTCGTTAACCCGCTGAGCAAACGCGTATTAGCCACCAACGCCACCTGCGTCTCCGCCGTCCAAGTCACCTCAAACTGCCCCGCCTCGTTGCGGACATACATACCCTGCTGATCGCGCGGAATGATGAGGCCGGAGAGCTCCGTCACCGGCTGGGCACACACCAGCGGACTCACCCAACCCAGTTGGATTGAAAATAGAAGGCCCCTTAGGAAACGTAAATTAAGCATCACAACAAGCCGCAGGATGTCGCACCTACTTCACCTTCGTCACATACGCATAAAACGCGCCCATGGGCACGCCTTTGGCGTCGGTGAACTTGGCCCATAGCTCGTCGCGGCCGGGCTTGAGCTTGAGGTTGAAGGTGACGCTTTTGGCGTTGGGCTTCACGGGCAGGGTGAGTTTTTGGCCGCCCAGCTTGAGGTGGGCCTTAACGGCGGCAAAGGGTTTGCCGTCCACGGCGCGAAACGGGGTGACGCCCGGCACATCGGCGCCGGCTTTCATGGAGGCGGTGATGGCGGCATCGGCTTCCTTGGGCCAGCGACGGAGTTCAACGGTGTAGTCGCCGGCGGTTTTTACA
>JACNJL010000070.1 GCA_014382585.1 Limisphaerales bacterium
GGGTGTGTCGCCCCAAAAAGGGACCTAAATTGGGCTGCCCAACCCGGCCGGGCGGAGTGGCCCGGGGCCCACCCGGCGGCGGGCCACCCTTTTGCGGCCCCCTCGGGCGCCGCGAGGGCCCCCGTCCCCCCCACCAACCCACCGAAACCACCCGCCACCCCGCCGCCCCCGAGCAACCCCGCCGGCGCAGCCAGCCCACCACCGCCCAGCTCCACCCGCGGCACTGCCGCACCGCCCCCCCCCTCCACAGGCACTCCGCCGCCACCATCCACTCCGAGTGCTGCACCGCAGAAAGATTTTGATGACGTTCAGGACGAAGGCCCCCAACACGGCAGTTATTCTTCCGGATTTCTGGCCACGGTGATTGATTCCAAAATGGCGGCGCTCCGTGGCACGACGAACAGTTTTATTCTCGGAATTAGTTCTCAAGTTTTCAAACTGGCCGGTGACATTGCGCTGCTCATCGTCGCCGTCGCTTGGCTGGGGATGGGATTGCACACGGAATTCAAGACCGACGACGCCGATGCCGATGAAGGCGATGCCGTCGAAAATATGGAAAAGGCCAAGGAGGATGAAGAAGAGCAAAAGAAGAACGATGAAAACGCTGCCATTTTCACCAAGACCATTCAACCGCTGCTCAAGGAACGTTGCTACGATTGCCATAAAGGCAAGGAGGCCAAAGCCAAGCTCGACCTCAGCACGTTTGAGGACAATGACGAAACGGGCGTTATGGGCCTAATGAGCGTGATCGGTGCCAACGCCGGTGCCAGTCAAATCATCACACGCATCAAGAGCACCGACGACCCGATGCCACCCGAAGGCAAAGGTGAAAAGTTCAGCACCGAACAGGCCGATGCGCTGGCCAAATGGATCGACGCCGGTGCGCCGCAGCCCGAACCGGGCGTGGACGCCAAAGCGCTCATCCGCATTACGGGGCTGATTTTCATGGGCGTGCTACCAATTGCGTTTGTGCTGATCCTGCATTACCTCACCGGCGTGCTGTTCAACGCCGGCGATTCACTCATCAAATCCACCCCCAGCCGCCTCTCCAGCAGCGGCTTGATGAAGGCGATGGCGCTGGTGGTTCTGCTTGCGGGCTTTGCTGCGGGCGCGGCGGGGATCATCTACGGCATCATCGACGCCACACAGGGCTTCAGCGATAACTGGCTGAAAGTACTCGCCAAAATTGGCGGCGGCATCGTGCTGTATCTCTTCGGCGCATCGCTCGCGCGCCTCTGGCTGAAGCCCGCGCAGTTGAACATCAAAGTCGGCCCCGGCAATTCCGCCGGCGACGAGGCGCTGGGCATCATGGCGATGTTCTCCAAAACCATGCTCAAGACCGCCCCGATTATTTACGGCCTCGCGCTGATCTTTTGTTTGATGTTCACCGGCATGCAAATCCTGTCCGACGAAGGCGAAGTCGCTCCCCCCCCCGCTGATGCCAATGCAGCAGCCCTGCCCACCGCCGCTGAACCCGATGAAGGTGTAGTGGCCGGACTGCTCAATAAATCCAAAGAAACCCTTGGCGACGCAGTCACCTACTTCAAAGACTCCCCCTTCACCGTAGCCAGCAAATACGTGGACAAAGCATCCGTCCTGACAATGGCCATCAAAATCCCCGTGTATTTGTTTTTCTACTTTCTGTTTTCCTACGTAATGGTGGAAGCATTGCGGGCGCTCTTCTCCCTGCCGGGACGACGGAGTTAATTGTAGCCCGGCCCGCTGGGCCGGGCCCCGGGCCACCGGCCCGGGCTACATAAACCCAAAGGTAGGGCGTGCTCTCCGAGCGCGCCTTGGTGGTTTCGGGTTTCGGGGAAACCACCCTACCCTGCGAGTTGCCTTAACACATACGGCAAAATTCCGCCGTGGCGGTAATAATCCACTTCGATGGGGGTATCGATGCGGCAGGCGACGGGGATGTCTTGGGTCGCGCCGTTTTTGGTGACTCGCAGGATGAGTTCACTTTGGGGTTGGAGGGTGTCGTTGAGGCCGATCACATCGAACGTTTCGCTGCCGTCAAAGCCGAGGCTTTGCGGGCTGGCGCCGTCTTTGAATTGCAGCGGGAGCACGCCCATGCCGACGAGGTTGCTGCGGTGGATGCGCTCGAAGCTGGCGGCGACGACGGCGCGGACGCCGAGCAGGCGCGTGCCTTTGGCGGCCCAGTCGCGGCTGGAGCCGGTGCCGTATTCGGTACCGGCCAGCACGATGAGCGGGGTGCCGTTTTCGCGATGGCGTTGGGCGGCTTCGTGGATGCTGACGGTGTCGCCTTCGAAGGTGGTGATGCCGCCTTCGGTGCCGGGGACCATTTGGTTTTTGATGCGGACATTGCCGAAGGTGCCGCGGGTCATGATGCGGTCATTGCCTCGGCGGCTGCCGAAGCTGTTGAAATCCTTTTGATCAACTTCGTTGTCTTGCAAAAATTTTCCGGCGGGGGAATCGGCTTTGATGGCACCGGCGGGTGAGATGTGGTCGGTGGTGACACTGTCGCCAAAGAGGCCGAGCACGCGCGCGCCTTCGATGGGCGTGATGTTGCCGGGCTCGAGGCTGAAGTTTTCAAAGAAGGGCGGCTCTTGGATGTACGTGCTTTGCGCGTCCCATTCGTAAAGGTCGCCGGTGTTGGCGGGGATTTCGTTCCACTTGGGATTTTGATTGGCGAAGTCGCTGTAGAGTTTGCGGAAAATTTCCGGCTTCAGAGCGGCTTGCATCACGGAGTTCACTTCCTCGAGCGATGGCCAAAGATCGCACAGGAAAACCTCGTTGCCGTCGGTGTCCGTGCCGAGGGCGTCGGTGGAGAGATCGATGTCCACGCGGCCGGCCAGCGCGAAGGCGACGACCAGCGGCGGGCTCATCAAAAAGTTGGCCTTGATGTTCTGGTGAATGCGCGCCTCGAAGTTGCGGTTGCCGCTGAGCACGCTGGCGGTGACAAGGTCGTTCTCGACGATGGCCGCCTCGATGGGCGCGGCGAGCGGGCCACTGTTGCCGATGCACGTGGTGCAACCGTAGCCGACGAGATGGAAGCCGAGCGTGTCAAAATACTGCTGCAGATCGGTGGCCTCAAGATAATCGCTGACCACCCGCGAGCCGGGGCCGAGGGAGGTTTTGACGGCGGGATTGATGGTGAGGCCGCGCGCGACGGCTTTCTTGGCGAGCAAACCAGCGGCAAGCATCACACCGGGATTGGAGGTGTTGGTGCAGCTGGTGATGGCGGCGATGACGATGCTGCCGTGGCCGAGTTCTGTTTCGCCATTGCCGTTGAGCGACACGGTGGTGTCGGCCGCCTCAAGCGTGTTGGCTTCGCGACCGAAACCGCCGTCGGCCACGGGGCGCGTGAAGGTTTCGTGGAACGCCTCTTTCATCTGAGGCAGCTCGATGCGGTCTTGCGGGCGTTTGGGACCGGCGACGCTGGAGGTCACCGTGCCGAGGTCGAGCGAGAGGTCCACCGAGTAGTCCACCTCGCCGGCCTTCGGCAAACCGAAGAGGCCCTGCGCGCGGTAATAATTTTCAAACGCGGCGCAGTGTTCGTCGGTGCGGCCGGTGGCGCGGAGGTAGTTGACCGTCTCGGCATCGATGGGAAAGTAGCCCATCGTCGCGCCGTACTCGGGCGCCATGTTCGCGATGGTGGCGCGGTCGGTGAGCGGCAGTTTCTCCGCGCCCGCGCCGTAAAATTCCACAAACTTGCCGACCACCTTCGCCGCGCGCAGCATCTCCGTAACGGTAAGCGCAAGGTCGGTGGCGGTGACGCCTTCGGCCAATTCGCCCGTGAGTTGCACGCCGACAACATCCGGCGTGAGAAAGTAAACCGGTTGCCCGAGCATCCCCGCTTCCGCCTCGATGCCGCCCACGCCCCAGCCGACCACGCCGAGGCCGTTGATCATCGTAGTGTGGGAATCGGTGCCGACTAGCGTGTCTGGATAATGCACGCCGCCCTTTTCGAGGATGCCTTGGGCGAGGTATTCCAGGTTCACTTGATGCACGATGCCGATACCGGGAGGGACGACCTTGAACGTATCGAAGGCTTGCATGCCCCATTTCAGGAATTGGTAGCGCTCGCGGTTGCGGGTGAATTCGAGGTCGAGGTTCTTGTCCATCGCGTCGTCGCTGCCGGAGAAATCGACTTGCACGGAGTGGTCCACAACGAGATCCACCGGCACGAGTGGCTCAATGAGCTTAGGCTCCTTGCCGAGGCGCGCGACGGCGCTGCGCATGGCGGCGAGGTCCACAAGCAACGGCACGCCGGTGAAATCCTGCAACACAATCCGCGAAACGAGAAAAGGCACCTCCGCGGTGCGGTCGGCCTTGGGCTGCCACGCAGCGAGTTCGCGCACGTTTTCCTCGGTGACTTTTTTGCCATCGACGTTCCGCAGCACGGCCTCAAGCACGATGCGCAGGCAGGCGGGCAGTCGCGAGATGCTGCCCAGTCCGGCTTCCTCCAGCGCGGGCAGTGAATAGAATTGGCCTTCGTTGCCGTTGCCGAGGTCGAATGTTTTTAATGAATCGAAAGAATTGTGGGTGCTCATCCGGTAAGCACAGTTTGCGGGAGGGGGTGGATGGTGTCAAGACGGCGGCGGCTACTGGATGTAGATCTCGGCGACCTTGCCTTTTTTGAAACTGAAAACGACCGTGTCGTACATTCGATTGTCCGTTGGGTCTTGAATGCGGAGGCCTGTATACGTCCAGCGTTGATCGTTGGTGGCATCGGGATCGCCGAACACTTTGCGAATGGTGCTCAAGGGTTTGTCGCGGTAAATCAAATCAATGCGATTGGGGCCGCTCACGCGATTCCACGCGATGCGGCGACCGACGGTTTGTTGGCGAGCGCGTTGGGTGGCGGCGTTGATGGGCGTGCCGTTGAGATTCCATCCGACCAATTGCTTGGGCATACCGTCGCGCGCCCATTCGCGCCGGGCGACGAGGCTGCGATTGCGATAGGTTTTTTCACTGGCCAATTTCCCGTCCGGCCACCAGCCGCGCCAGATGCCACTCGGAATGCCGTTGGCGTAATTTTCCTCAAAACTTTTTTTGCCGTTGGGCCACCAGTCAACCGTTGGTCCGTGCAGGACGCCCACGCGATAGGTGGTGAGGTTTTGGATTCCGCCGTCCTTATAATAATACGTTGAGTTCCCATCCAATTTGCCATCGGCGTAATTGAACACCGAGCGAGGCTTGCCGTTGTTGTACCAGAATTTGGAGGGACCGTGCTGTTTGCCAGCGCGATAATGGATTTCTGAAATGCGCGTGCCATCGAAATGTTTGCGCTCGGCTTGGCCGGTGTAGGGCGCGGTGGCCTTGGGCAAATACCACAAACCATCGGCACGTCGTTGCAGCGCCTCCTGCGCGGTGGCCATGCCGAGGCACACCCACGCGATGGCCAAAATTGGTGTAATGCGTTTCACCGTCCTCACTGGTCAACCTACTGCAAAACCGTTTCCATTTCAAGTTGACAAAAAAACGGGAGGCCCGAAAGCCTCCCGCGCAAGTGTTATTTCTTTGCCCTAGTAAAGTTTAGTTGAGCTTGGCCAAGGTTTCCTTGATGGCTTCGAAGTTTGGCAAGTCGCCGGGCGACGCGGTTTGCTCGGCGTATTGCACGGTGCCTTCTTTGTCGATGACGAAGGCCGCGCGCGCGCTGGTGGCGCCCACGCCGATGAGATCATCAAGCAGCACGCCGTAATCTTTGGCGGTTTGCTTGTTCAAATCGCTCGCGAGCGTGATTTCGATGCCGTCCTTTTCGGCCCATTGTTTTTGGGCGAACGGGCTATCGACACTCACGGCGATCACGGTGGCATTGAGATCGTGATACGCGCCAATCCCGGCGGTGAGATCACACAGCTCGGCGGTGCACACGCCGGTGAACGCGAGCGGCACAAAGAGAAGCACCGTGTTTTTTTCGCCGTAATTAGCGCTGAGCGTCACGTCGGTAAGACCGAAATCGTTTTTTTCGCCGTCGGCGTTGCTGGATTTGAGGGTGAAATCAGGAGCTTTGGAGCTTACTTCAATGGGCATAATATTGTGTGGTTTTGTGAATTGAGGTTAAGGGTGTGGCGCGTTATAAGCTTGCAGCGAAGGGGTGTCAAACCCGTAGGGTAACAATAAATCGTAACAACCAACCAAGTTTTACCGTCTGACTTTACGAAGGTGGGGGGCGTGCTGTATCTTTCCCCAAGAAATTGAGTTCGGCTCATGAAGAAACCCCAACACGTAAACGCTTTTACTCTGATTGAGTTGCTGGTCGTCATTGCCATTATCGGCATCCTTGCTTCGCTCCTGTTGCCGGTATTGGCCGGGGCCAAGAAAAAGGCACGCACAATCAAAAGTGTCAGTAACCAAAAACAAATCGGAGCAGGCTACACCGGCTATCTCGGCGACCACGATGGATGGTTTCCCAGAGTAGCAGGCCCGGCCAGTGTGGGAGGAAAACAAGGCGACGGCATGGGCCAAAAAGGCAAACTCCCTAAACTCGTGGCTCGGCTTTACGGGGCATTGGTGCCCGAAAACGAACGGCCGCTCAACGAGTATGTGGGGGATCCGAAAATTTTCCATGACCCGGCGGACATCGGCGGCGGCGTGTATGTCCTCCCCAGTTGTTGGGAATCGCTTGGCAACAGCTATCAACCCCAGTCTGCCGATGACATGTTTCGCGTGAAGCGCGTGCTCGGCGAAAAAAGCGAACCGGCTGACTCATACGAGGGCATTTCCATGCACGAATCCGAACTCACCACGCATAATGCCGTTGATAAAAAAATAATCCAAGGCGACTGGAATTGGCCTTACGACCGCGAAGATGCGTGGCATGGCGTAGAAGACTATGGTCGACACGTGATGCTTTATGGCGATATGCACGTGGAACAATTTGTGTTCCCCCCCACCTCCACACTCCTCAAATGGCAGCTCCAACCTCCGCCCGATCCCGCCTTTACCTGGTGGTGAACCCCCGCCCGATTAACTTGAAACTTTACGAACCATAAAAAATTGCCTACCTTGATCAAAGCGGAGCAGACGTTTATGAAACACAAAAAAACCACCTCAGGATTTACGTTAATTGAAATACTCGTGGTGATTGCCATCATTGGCGTTTTGGCAGCGATGCTGATGCCCGTGCTTGCGGGAGCGAAGAAAAAAGCACGCACAATCAAGAGCGTCAGCAACCAAAAACAAATCGGGGCCGGCTACACAGGCTATCTCGGCGACCATGATGGATGGTTCCCGACCGTATACGGCCCCGCTGGGCTGGGCGGACAAACCGGCACCGGTATGGGTGGCAGCGGCCCACTCCCCCCCGTTGTGGTCAGTTTATTTGGAGCCAAAGTACCCGAAGCCGAGCGGCCGCTTAACGAATATGTCGGAAGCGCGGACGTGTTTCATGACCCCGCCGACAACGGCAGCACCCTCTACAAAATGAGAAGCTGCTGGAAAACACTCGGCACCAGCTATCAACCCCAAGTCGCCGATGATCTCTTTCGCGTGAAACGTGTACTGGGCGAACGCAATGAAAAGCCCGGCAGTTATGAAGCCACTTCCATGCACGAATCCGAGCTCACCCAGTTTGCCGCGGTAGACAAAAAAATAATCCAGGGCGATTGGAACTGGCCCTACGACCGCGAAGACGCGTGGCACTCCACCAAAGGACTCGCCAAGCACATCATGCTTTATGGCGACATGCACGTGGAGGAATACATTTTTCCCTCCACCCAAGAAATGGTCGACATGTTCACCCAAACACCAGACCCAGCATTCAAGTGGTGGTAAACGAGCCGTCAACTTAAGACAAAAACCGGCGGGTTCAGCCCGCCTTTTTTTGGGCCTTCAACTCAGCCGCTTCCGGGCTCTTCGAGTAAAAATTATCCAGCGGAAAACAACCACTCGGCAGACCCTTCCGCGGTGCGGTGGTGCAATCGCTGAACGTCCGGCAAATTAATTTCTTTTCCAATGCGCCCTGCCCCGTTGCCGCCGCGAGGATATTTGGATAGCTCAGCACCACCCGCCCCAGTCCCGCGAAATCTGTCCAGCCTTTGCGCAGCAACGCCTGACTCACGTGCGGCAGAAACTCTTGCAAGTAACTCAGCGCCGAAGACACCACCGCCATCCCCGCCGGCAATTGCGCTTTCACTTGCCTCACCGCATCGATTTGACGCGCCACATCCACCAGCGGATCGTACGCCGGTTGATAGCCATCGCTGGGCGGATACGCCGCCGGCCGCTGAATGTGCGGATTGTAATAAGGCGAACCGGCGGAAGTGTTCAGCAATTTAATGCCCAACTCGCTGCAAAGTTTCACAAAGGCAAACGTCTCAGTGAGATCCGGTTGCGTGGGATCATTTGGATTCACACCAAATTGGAATGGATATGGCGTTTCAAAATCCTCTGGAATGCCCGGACCCAACTTGCCCGGTTGTGCGCGTACCGGATCAGGCCGGTGTGGCACGATGTCAAACAAACTCAACCGCACTGCAAGATCGAGATCGTTTCCGTCCGCGCGAATGCCCGCAATGATCTCACGCAACACCCGCGTGCGGTTTCCAAAACTGCCGCCATAACGCCCCGCCCGCGTGAACGCACCGAGCAATTCGTGAAGCAAATAGCCGTGGCAACATTTGAGGTCCACGAAATCCGCACCCACTTCGCGCGCCAATCGCGCCGCCTTCACGTAATCGCCGATCAATCCGGCCAGCTCATCATCCGTCCACATCTGCGCGTTGCTCGTCACTTTGAATTTTGCATCCAATATCGGATGCCGATAAGCGACCCGCGGCTCGTAAGTAAACTTTTCATTTGGCCGACAAAACCGTCCCGAATGCGTCAACTGAAACCCAATCACCAAATCATCCGTTGTGTCGAAATGCTCACGATGCGCCGCCAGCAAAATTCCCCGTAACGCCGCGAGGTCGCCTTGCGTTTCGCTATTGATCAGTAATTGATTTGGATTCGCTCGTCCATCCCGTCGCACGGCCATCGCCTCCGCGCCGCAAATCAACTTTGCCCCACTCTCGCCAAATCGCCGCCACCGCCGCCGCACCGCATCCGTCGCGCGACCATCAACCGTGCCATCCCACCCCTCCATCGGCTGCAACGCAATCCGGTTGCCGATGATTTTGCCATTGATTTTCAGATCACTCAATGCCTCCCCAATCGGCGAGCCTTCGGTGATGATTGCGTTGTCACACGGAATCTCCACCCCCAACGAATCCACATGAGCCCGAAAAGCCTCCGGCGTTTTCAACGTAGGAATGCGCGTGAGTTTGAACGGCGAGGTCATGCAATCTGCTCCACAATTTTGTGCAGAATTTCACGATCGCTTTCGGGGCGTGTTGGCGAATTGGGATGCGTAGCATCGCAATCGAGCCATCCGCGTAGTTTGAGGAACATCGCGGCCGAATGTTTGTAGGCAGGCACCGGCGGGCGGAAGGTGAGAAAGCCAAGGTACTGCAGCCAGTCGTTCAATTCATAAAATGCCGGATCGCCCGCCGCCCACACCGCGTCGCGTTGGGCAAACACATCCGGCGCAAAGGTGCTGAGGCCGAGCAGATAATCGCTGCCGTACATCACCATATCAATGGCGAGATCGTTCCCGGTAAACACGCGGAATTCAGGCCGCAGTTCATCGCGCAACATCAGCCTCCGCCATTCCGGTTCGCGTTCGAACGAGGAATGCTTCGAGCCAATCAACCGCTTGATGCCCAGTAAACCGCGAAACACTTCGAGTGAATAAATTTTCCCGAACGGTGCGATCATATCGTTCAACTCAAAGCCAATGATTGCATCAGCGCCTTCAGCCAGTTTTGTGTAATTGGCCACAATCGCATCGTCGCCACCGCTGGTGAGGCCGAAAGATTGGAAAACGACCGGCACGCCGCCGTGGGTTTGGATCATTTCCATTTGGCGAAAATATTCATCGGCCTTGAATGCCGCGCCGGGTGCATCACCCACGAAGGCGCCCGCCACAAAATCATCGGTCTCCGCCCGCGTGAGTTCCAGCGCGCGGGTGCGGGTGGCGTCGTCGATGAGGTGGGCGTAGCCGGTGTCCATATTCACCGCGGGCGCGAGGCCGGCGGCCACGGTGCGTTGGATGTGGGCGGTGAAGCCGGGCCAATCCACTTCGCCAGTGGATTGAAATGGAAGCAAAATGGCGGAGATGCCGCGAATAGCACGGCGAGGGCGGATCAATGAAACCGGATCGAATGAGAGATCATCCACAGCATTTTTTATATTTTTTACCGCTTCCGCACGGACACGGATCGTTGCGCCCAACGCGCGGTCCGGTGCGAACGGGGCGTGCTTTTTGTTCCGCGCTGACTTCATTGTTTACTTCACTGACCATATCGCTGCTGGCGTTGACCATCGAGGCATCCAAACCGAAGGCGCTGGCCATTTGATGGCTCGCCTGCGTGGGCAAACTGCGTAGAAAATGCTGAACGCTTTCCAAACTTGAGGCGGTGAGGAACACGTTTTTGCAAACTTCCTCTTTGATGTGAACCATCAATTCCTCAAACATATCGCGCGCCTCGGTTTTGTATTCCACCAATGGATCTTTCTGACCGTAAGCGCGTAGGTGCACGGACTGCCGCAGACCGTCCATCGCGTACAAATGATCGCGCCACAGGCGATCCACGGCGGTGAGCACGGTGTAGCGTTCGCCCTGCGCAAGCGTATCCGCTTCTTCAGCGGCGATTTTTATTTCATACACCGAATGCACCGCGTCGATGATGCGACGGCACACGGCGAATTGCCCCGCGGTGAGGCCATCGTAAATTGAGCCGGTCGAAGGCTCCTCGGTGCCTTCGGCGTACGCCTTCTCCAGTTCCGCTTGATCGAGGCCCACGGGGTAGGTCATGTTGACCCATTCATCCAACTGCCGGAAGCCTCCATCCGATTCCTCTGAGTCATCGAGCATTGCGAGATGGCCGCCCACGCGATCGATGGTGACCTCTTCGATGATGTCAAAAATAATGTCGCGCGTGTCGTCGCCGTGCAGCACGCGATTGCGAAAGCCGTACAGCTCTTCACGCTGCTTGTTCATCACATCATCATACTCAAGCGTGCGGCGGCGGGTTTGGTAGTGATGTTGCTCCACGCGTTTTTGGGCGGTCTCGATGGAGCGGTTGAGCATCGGATGCGAAATTTCCTCGCCCTCTTCCATGCCGAGTTTCTCGAGCCAACCGCCCATCTTATCACTGGCGCCGTACAACCGCATGAGATCATCCTCGAGGCTGAGGAAAAAGTGGGAGCTGCCGGGATCGCCTTGGCGCGCGCAACGACCGCGGAGCTGGCGATCGATCCGGCGCGATTCGTGCCGCTCGGTGCCCAGCACATGCAAGCCGCCAATATCGGGGACGCCTTCGGCAAGTTTAATGTCCGTGCCACGCCCGGCCATATTGGTGGCGATGGTGACGGTGCCGCGCTGTCCGGCGCGCGCTACAATTTCTGCTTCTTGTTCGTGATATTTAGCGTTGAGCACGTTGTGCGGGATACGCTCTTTCTTTAACAAACTCGCCATATGCTCGCTGGTTTCCACCGCCACGGTGCCTACAAGAATGGGCCGGCCTTCACCATGAACTTGTTTCACCTCATCAATCACCGCCTGATATTTTTCTTTGGTGCTGAGGTAAATGGAATCGTTTCGATCTTCGCGCACGCAAACCTGATTGGTGGGGATGACGAGCACGCCCATGTTGTAAATATCAAGAAACTCGTTGGCCTCGGTTTCGGCGGTGCCGGTCATGCCGGCGAGTTTCAGATAAAGGCGGAAATAATTCTGAATCGTAATGGTGGCGTACGTTTGTGTCTCGGCCTCGATACGAACGCCTTCTTTGGCTTCCACAGCTTGGTGCAGCCCGTCGCTCCAGCGGCGGCCTTCCATGGCTCGGCCGGTGTGTTCGTCCACGATCACCACTTTGTTTTCCTGCACGATGTATTGCGTGTCGCGCTCGTAAAGGCAATAGGCCTTGAGCAGCTGCGAAGTGACGTGGATGCGTTCGCCGCGCTCTTCGCTCTCGGCCTGCACACGCTGTTTTTGGGCAAGGCGTTGTTGCGGTGTGAGGTCATTGTTGACGTCAATTTCGTGATGCGCCGTGATGACGTCGGGCATCATAAACGCTTCAGCATCCTGTGGGTTGAGAAATTCTCGGCCCTTTTCAGAAAGATCGGCATCGTGGCTTTTCTCGTCCATGGCAAAATAGAGATGCTCCTTTTGCGCGTATAATTCTTTCTTGGTTTGATCTTTGTGCAACTCCATTTCGGCGTCGGTGAGGCGCCGCAAGTTGTCAGGGTTGGTTTTCAGCTTCAATAAACCCGGATGCTTGGGGTGCCCGAGTTGGGCGCGATACATTAAGATTCCGATTTCATAATCATGATCAGAAGCGGAGCCCCCAAGGCTACCCGCCAAGCCACACAGCTTTTCGGCGTCGCGCAAATAGCCATCGCACAGCTCACGTTGTTTGCGCACGATGGCTTGTATCTTGGGCTTCAGCTCGCTGTACAAGCGCTGATCCTGTTTCTGCATTGTGGGGCCGCTGATGATGAGCGGCGTGCGGGCTTCGTCGATGAGGATGGAGTCCACCTCATCCACGATGGCAAAGTAATGGCCGCGCTGAACCTGCTCCTCGGCGGTTTGCGCCATGCCGTTGTCGCGCAGATAATCAAACCCAAATTCGGAGTTGGTGCCGTAGGTGACATCGCACGCGTACATTTCGCGGCGCACGGGCGGCGATTGATCGTGTTGAATGACGCCCACGGTGAGCCCGAGAAATTTGTACACTGCGCCCATCCATTCCGAGTCGCGTGCGGCAAGGTAGTCATTCACCGTGACCACGTGCACGCCGCGCCCGGTGAGCGCGTTTAGATAAACCGGCAGCGTGGCCACCAGCGTTTTGCCTTCGCCTGTGGCCATTTCCGCTATGTGGCGAGTGTGCAACGCGTGACCGCCGATGAGCTGTACATTGAAGGGAACCATTTCCCACAACAGATCGTGCCCGCGCACTTGGACGTTGCTCCCGCACAGCCGGCGGCAGGCATCCTTGACCACCGCGAACGCCTCGGGCATCAGTTCCTCCAGCCGCGCCGCCAACTCTTTGTCGTCATCGATGGCGCTCAGTTGTTCTTTCCACTCTTGCGTTTTTCGGCGCAGTGAATCATCGCTCAAGCCCCTCAGCTCTTGTTCAAATGAATTAACCGCCGGAACCAGCGTCTCCTCGGTACGGCGTATTGCACGCTCGTTTTTCGTGCCAAAAATTCTCTTTATTAGTCCAATCATACCCTTGAAATCATTGCGAAACAGGGAAGCTAGAGGAATTGCGGGACGAGGTCAAAGTAATCCGAACCCGACAAAAGTTATGACAGGAACTGAGCCGCTGTTTCCGGCGTGGCCCCGTCGTGCACCAGTGCCATCAACGCGCGCGTCATCCCCGCCGGATTGGGGTGCTGAATGATATTGCGCCCGTAAACAATGCCCGCCGCGCCTTGCGCCAAAATCGCGTGCGTACGCTGGAGAATTTCCTCGTCACTCACCCGACCGCCGCCGCGCACAAGCACCGGAATGCGCCCGGCGATTTGGATGACTTGATGGTAATCCGCCGGGTTATCCGTGGGATCCGCCTTGATGACATCCGCGCCCAACTCCACCGCTTGGCGCACCAGCGGCAAAATTTTATTGAGATCCCCATCCACTTGATACCCACCCGCCTCGGCGTTCGGTTTAAAAACCAACGGCTCGATCATCAACGGCATCGCCAACGCATCGCACTGCGGCTTGAGGTCGAGAATGTTTTGGATGCAATCATCCGTCACCTCCGGCTCGCCGGGGATGTTAAATAAATTCACCACCAAACACGCCGCGTCCAACCGCACCGCCTGCTCCGCGGCATCCTCAATGACGCGGCTGAAAAGATGCTCGGGCAAATCCGTCCCATAAACATTCGCCACATCCGAGCGCAGCACCAACGCCGGTTTCCCTTTGCCGGGCAAACTTTGCAAAATCGGCGCTTGTCCAATCGTCAACTGAATCGCATCCGGATCAGCCTCCACTAACGTGGCCACCGCCGCCTCAATATCCTCAATGCCCTTGAGAAAACCACCTTCATTAAAAAACCCGTGATCCACCGCCACATCAAAACAGCGCTTGGACTTCGCGTTAAACAGCCGATTCAGTCGATAAGATTTCATAGAAGGCGCTGGTTATAGGCCCCAAAGGAAAAATTTCCAATGATCAATTCTCACACATGCGAGCGCAGCCCATTGCCAGCGGCAAACTGCGCCGCGCCTGAACGGCACAGTTTCACAAACGTCTCCTCCGCCCAACCCATCGGACGGCCTTTCCAATACAGCAATCCCCATTGGCGCTTGAGCTTGCGGCGGCCGAGCGGCAGCGCGATCAGTTGTTTCTTGGCCAGCTCCTCGCGTGCAATCCACGGCGCAAGAATGGTGATTCCAAGGCCGAGCTTCACCAATTCTTTAATGGCCGACATGCTGCCCGTTTCGATCACCGACTTGATGCTGATACCCTCCGCTCGCAAATAATCCTCAATGAATTCAAACGTGCGGCTGTTGCGGAAATAAAGAATGTACTGTTGCCGCGCGATATCCTTCCGCAGCGCACGCCCGGCCTCGGCCCACGGATGTTTGGGGTTCACAAGAAAAACCAGTTCGTCAGTGAAGAGCGGTTTGAATTCAAAATCAGGATCGTGGCGCGGTTCGAGCGTCACGGCAATATCGATTAAATTTTCCCGCAGTGCCTCCACGATCTCCGCCGTGTCGCCCGGCTCAATGCTGAGACGGCACTTGGGAAATTGTTTTTGAAACTCCCGCAACACCGGTGGCAAAATGTATTGGCACGCCGCCGCGCTGGCACCAATCCGCAGCCGTCCCCGTCCCCACTCGCTGAGTTCATCCATCTCCGCGCGCGCATCGGCCATCTCGGAAAATATTTTTTTCGCGCGGCCCACAAACTGCTCACCCGCTTGAGTCAACAGCACCTTTTTCCCCACCCTGTCTAAAAGGCGACAGCCCACCTCCGCTTCCAGCAACTTCACCGCTTGACTCACCGCTGGTTGACTTTGATGCATCTCCCTTGCCGCAAGTGTGAAACTACCATGCTCCGCCAACATCAAAAACGCCCTCAACTGCCGTGCGTCGAGCGGATTGTTCATGTATAAAAAATTTTTATGCATCTCCAAAAAATAATTGATAGCATTTATCGCGCCAAAACCGCCGGTTGGCACGCAAATCGCTTGGGGCACTCGGAGGCGACTTGGTTTACGCAGGTTCCCCGTTTGAGTCATGGCCGATACTGGTTTTAATTTACTGAACATTCGAAGCTCGAAGATCCGCACGCTGCACTTCACATGGTTCGCCTTCTTTCTGACCTTTGTCGTGTGGTTCAACCACGCCCCGCTTTCGGCGGCCATTATAGAAACCTTCGATCTCTCCGCCGATCAATGGAAAGCGCTGCTGGTGCTGAACGTAGCCCTCACCATTCCCTCCCGGGTGATCATTGGCATGTTGGTGGATAAATTCGGGCCCCGCACGGTGTTCAGCATCCTGTTAATGGTGGCCGGAGTGCTCTGCTCGTTCTTTGCCTTGGCGCAAACCTACGAACAACTGGCTTTGGCGCGATTCATGATGGGCTTTGTGGGCGCCGGTTTTGTGATTGGCATCCGGCTGGTGGGCGAATGGTTTCCCGCCAAGGAAGTCGGCTTGGCCGAGGGCATCTACGGAGGATGGGGCAACTTCGGTTCAGCGGCCGCTGCACTGACATTGCCGACGATTGTGAGTTCCTTTTACAGCGGCGCTGATGCCTGGCGCTATGGGGTATTGACCACCGGCGCGGTGGCATTTGTTTACGGGATCATTTTTTATATCGCCGTCCGCAATACGCCCAAGGGGTCGACCTATTTCAAGCCCAAGAAAGCTGGCGGTCTGGAGGTGACCAGTCGCAAGGATTTCTATTTCCTGTTGGCAATGAATCTGCCGATGGTGCTGGCGCTCGGCGTGTTGGCGTGGCGGTTGACGCCTGAATTTGGGGTCGGCCTGATTTCCCGCAGCACGATGTATATCATCTGGGCTACCTTGGCCGCGTTGTACGCTTGGCAGGCCTATAAGATTTATGACGTCAACAAGGAGATGCTCGAGACCGGCGTGGAAGAAGCGCAGCAATACGAGTTCAAGCAGGTGGCCATTTTGAACCTCAACTACGCGGTGACCTTCGGCTCGGAGCTGGCGGTGGTGTCGATGTTGCCTGCGTTTTTTGCCTTCACATTTGATCTCGATCCGGTCAAAGCCGGCATGTTTGGCGCCTGTTTTGCGGTGATGTGTCTGGTGGCCCGGCCGTTGGGCGGTTGGTTGAGCGATAAAATTGGCCGGCGCAAAACCATGATGGTGGCGTTGGGCGGCCAAGTGTTCGGTTATTTTGCCATGAGCCAAATCAATGACGGCTGGCCGGTGATCGCCGCGGTGGTGGTGACCAGCACCTGCGCGTTCTTCGCCTTGGCGGGCACGGGCGCGGTCTTTGCCATGGTGCCACTGATTAAGCGCCGGCTCACCGGTCAAATCGCCGGGATGACCGGCGCGTACGGAAATGTTGGCGGGGCCTGTTTTCTCACGGCGCTTCTGCTGGTATCGCCCTCCACGTTCTTTATCATCATCGCCATCTGCTCCATCTTCGCGCTGGGAGCCTCCTGGTTCCTCAGTGAACCGGCAGGCCACACGGTGGAGGTGATGGAAGACGGCACCGTCCAGTTGATTGAGGTCGGATGATGTTGACCGGGAATAAAGGGCCAGCGATAGAAAGGATCCATCCTTTCGCTCAGTGCCTTTGCCCCTGAAAAATGCACCTAAAGAGCCACATTCAAGTGACCTACGGCCAGGCCTCGGAGGCCGGTCGTAAGGAAGTGAATGACGATTGCCTCGGCAGTCGGCTGCCGGAAGAGCCGTTGCTCACCACCAAAGGCGTGGCGGTCGTCATTGCCGATGGCGTCAGCGCCGCCGAAGCGGGCAAGGAGGCAAGCGAGATTGCGGTGCAGAATTTTTTGACCGATTATTACGACACGCCGGATGAGTGGACGGTAAAAACGGCCGGGCACCGGGTGATTACCGCGGTCAACCGCTGGCTCTTCAGCTTGGGCCGCGGCTTCACGCACGCGCAACGCGGCTATGTGACGACGCTCTCCACGCTGATCATTAAATCGCACACGGCGCACATTTTCCACATCGGCGATACCCGCATCTGGCGCTGGCGCGAAGGCAAGCTTCAGCAGCTTACCCACGACCACGCCCTGCGCCTGAATGATACGGACACTCAATTGACGCGCGCCGCGGGGCTCGATCCAAAACTGGATGTGGATTACCACGCCGTGGATGTCCGGCAGGGCGATGCGTTTCTCCTCACCACCGACGGCGTGCACGAGTATCAGGCGCCCGAAGAACTTTCCGACACTCTCCGTTCCCAAAACGGCAACTTGGACCGGGTCTGTGAACACATGGTCTCCCGTTCACTGGCCAACGCCAGCCCGGATAACCTGAGCTGCCAACTGCTTCGCATCGATCATCTTCCCGATGAGGAGGACGCTGCCGAACTCAGTCGCGAGCTTCGGCAGCGTCCCTTCCCGCCCGATCTGGCCCCGGGCATGCGCATGGATGGCTTTGAGATTGAAGCGGAAATTGACGCCAGCAAGCGGAGCCAAATCTACCGAGCACACAACCGCGACACCGGCCACCGGATCATTCTGAAAACGCCCTCGGTGAATTACGAGGACGATGATGCCTATCTCGAACGCTTCATTATGGAGCAATGGATCGCGCGCCGGATCGACAACCCACACGTCGTCAAGGCCACCCGGCTGGAGCATGAGCCGACCTTTCTCTACAACGCCTTCGAGCACGTCAACGGCCCCACGCTCAGCCAGTGGATGGCGGCCAATCCGCAGCCGGAAATCCGCGAGGTCCAATTCATTCTGCGCGGCCTGATCCGTGGCCTAAACGCCCTGCACCGGCGCGAGGTGATCCATCGCGATCTCAAGCCCGGCAACGTGGTTCTCAATGAGAAAGGCGAAGCGGTGATCATCGATTTCGGCGCCTGTTATGTGGCGGGTATTGATGAGATCACCGCGCCCATTGAACGGGATCATGTGTTGGGCACGGTCGATTTTACTGCACCGGAAATCCGCCTGGGCCGCCGGCCGGATGCGCGGAGCGACCAGTTTTCCCTCGGCATCCTCGCCTACCAAATGCTCACCGGCCATCACCCGTACGGGGCGGCCCTTGAGAAAGCCCAAAGTCTCCGGGATTTTTCCCTGCTCGAATACCGGCCTAGCTACGAGCATAACCCGCTTATCCCGCCCTGGGTCGATGGCGCCCTACGCAAGGCCTGTGCGATTGATCCGAAAAACCGCTACGAAGCCTTGAGCGAATTCGAGTACGATCTGACGCATCCCAACGACAAATATCTCCTCACCCAACCGCTGGCCAAAGTCGCCAATCGCTCACTCACCGCGTGGAAAATTTTAGCCGGGGTGTTGCTCGCATTGGTGGTGGCGTTATTGATTTTGTTGATGAACCGATGAACTCGAATTTTCCCAACCTTTCGCCCACGGACTCGCAGGCTCGT